>JBGPFV010000095.1:0-8235 GCA_041483535.1 Terriglobia bacterium
CAGCGGTTGCGGCTCAGGCGCTCTTCTCTCTGCTGCAGAGGATGCCGGTGAACCCATCGCGTTGCCGCCGGCAGCGTTCGAGGGCGCTGCCGCGTTCTGGCTGGCGGCATCGGAGGCCGTATCGGCTGGCTTTTTCGAGCAAGCCACGAGTGAAAACAACAGGGAGATGGACAATGCATACAGCGCGCGAGAGCGCATGATCTTTCCCTCCGAAATCAAAATTTGTCGAGGTCAAAACTGTAATCGAAGCGCGCAAAGTGCGCAAACGCAACCGGGCAAGTCGAGATTCAGGCGAGGAAGCTGCGGCCGTTCTCATAAACGGTTCTCCGGGCAGGCTGGCCGGCCCTCAGGGGCTAAAGCCCACATTCTTATTGGCCCTGAACGGCACGGCTGAAGCCGTGCCCTACCCAAAGCCATTGGTGAGACCAGTTCTGCGTCTACGCCTTCTGTTCACTGAACAGGTCATGCACGGGCGTGGCGGCTGACGCTGCTGAAGTTGGGGGCCCGGGCGCGGCGGGCGTGACCGCGGGTGCTCCGGACTCTGGCCCATCGGCCCTCGCAACCTCCGTTTTTTTCCCTTGCATAAATTTTCTGGAATCGAGAAGCGGGCGCCCCAGGGAAGCATTGTAGCTGGTCCACGGCCCTTCGAGTTCGGCTTCGCGCTCGAAGTGGGCGCGCATCGCCTCCATCTTGGAATCCAGATCATCAAGATAGTGCAGCATGAGCGCTTCGGGAAACATGGGCAGCTTGGGCGATCCGAATTCGTACTGCCCGTGGTGGCTGATGATCAGATGTTCGAGCAGGGCTTTCAGCTCGGCGGGAAAGCCGGGCAACTGGGCGAGCTTGGCTTGCAGCATCTCCAGCTCGATGATCATGTGCCCGAGCAGCTGGCCGCGCGTGGTGTAAGAGAACGCACGATTGTAGGTCAGCTCCTGAGTCTTGCCGATGTCATGCAGAAACGCTCCCGTCAGCAGCAGGTCGCGGTTGATCTGCGGATAGTTCCGGCAGAGCAGATCGCAGGAGTGGAACAGGGACACGACGTGATCGAGCAGTCCGCCGATGTAGGCATGATGAAGGGTCTTGGCCGCGGGGGCGTTGCGGTAGCGCTCGGCGATCTCCGCATCCGCCATGAACAGTTCGACCAGCGCCTTCAGGTGCGGATTCTGGAAGGTGGCGACAAACTCCGTCAGCGTCCTCCAAAGTTCGCCGATATCCTTGGTGGTTTTGGGAAGGTAGTCGGTGAAGTCGATCTCACCTTCTTCCAGGCGGCGCAACTTGTGAATGGTGAGCTGAAAACGATTCTTGTATTTGTTGACGAGCCCTTTGATCTTGAGGAAGTCTTCCTGCTCGAAGGCGTCGATGAATTCCTCGACGTTGTCCCACATTTTGGCTTCGACTTGGCCGGTGCGATCGGCCAGGGTCAACGCCAGATAAGGTTCCCCATTCTTTTTGGCCTTCACCTGCTTCGATGCCACCACGAAGCTGGAGGTAATGACCTTGTTTTCCTGCTGGGAACATTCGGAGATAAAAAACTCTTTCATGAGCCTCCACGAAATCGGCCTGCCGCATCCAGCGCCTGAAGGCGCATCGTCGCTGCTACTACGCTTGCGGCATGCCGGAAGGCATGCCCTGATACGAATCTCACCGCGCCCCGGAAGATTAGCCTAAAACACGCCCAGTTTCTTCTTCTTTTTCAGTTTCTTCGCGTTGGTTTCTTTGGCCGTGGTTTCGACCGGCTTGGTTTGCTTGGCGCTTGCGCCCGAGTCGATATAACCATTCTTGTAGTCAATGTAGGCTTCTTCGCGCAGCGTGGTCAGAAAAGCCCGCAGCGCCGGCTGCAGTTTTTGCATGTACAACGCATCCTGGATGCGCGGCTCCACTTCCTTGAGAGCGGGAATGCCCGCCGCCTGGTGCTCAGTCACTTGCAGGAACACGAAACCCTGCTTGGTGCGGACTACATCCGTGACTTCGCCGGCTTTTAGCGCAAAAACCTTGTCTTCTAGTTCTTTGGAGAGGGTGCCGCGTTTGAAAGGACTACCGAGGTCGCCGCCGTCTTTCGCCGACGGTCCATCGGAATACTTTTTCGCCAGGTCCCCAAACTTTGCGCCTTTGCGGACCTGATCGAGCAGATCCTGCGCCTTGGCTTGGGCGGCGGCCAGAGCTGCTTCCGTCTCAGCCTCCGAGGGCGGCTCGGGCTTCGCGTCGGTGCCGACAGCTGGCTTGGCGGGCATTTTGGGAGCGATAAGAATCTCGGCGAGGCGAACCTCTTCGGGCCGCTCCATCTCCGTGCGGTGCTGGTCGTAGAACTTTCTTACGTCCTCTTTGTTCATGGCCAGTTTGGAACCGACTTCCTGCCCAATCACGCGCTGGGTGATGATCTGGTTGCGCAGGTTTTGCTTGAAGTCTTCGTACGAAGCGCCCTGCGCTTCTGCTGCCTTCTCCAGTTCTTCCATACTTCCGAGGTTCATCTGCTTGCGCATTTCATCCAGCTTCTTGATCAGCTCCGTGTCGCCGGTGATGCCGAGGTCTTTGCCCTTTTGCAGCAGCAGTTGCTGGTCGATCAGGTCGCGCAGAACGTCGCGTTGCTTCTCGGCAAAAGCGCGGTCGGCGGTGGCCGAATCCTGCTGCTGTAGTTCCTGCTTGAGCTGATCGCGGCTGCGGACGTATTCCGTGCGCGTAATGATTTCGTTGTTCACCCGGGCGATGATCTCTTCGACGACGGTATCGGCCGGCGAAAGAGATGGAAGTAACAGCGCGTACGCAACAGCTAACAGCAGGGGAAGTCTGGCGTTCTTCATTAGGGTTCTCTCTAAACGTTTTCTCGAAACACGGGTAAGACCCGAGGGAAATTGTTTTTCTATTTTACGCCGCTAGCAGCATGGAGGCCAATTGAGCGGACGGGCTTGGCTGGCTAACTTCATCCGGCTAACTCTGGCCGGCTAATTTCCTCGCGTGAGCGTCAATGCGGTCACGTCGTTGTGCTTCGGAGCCGTGTTCATGAAGTCTTGCACGCGTTGCAGGATGCGCTGGGAAAGGTCTCTTGGCGAAGAAGATCCCGCCTGCATGACGCTCTTGACTCCGTCCAGGCCGAATTCCGCGTTCCTCGACTCGGCTTCCACCACTCCGCGTGAAACCAGCGCCAGCAAGCCCTTGGGCCGCAAGCCGACGATGCGAGCGTCGGTGGGGGCGAGCGAGAACAGACCTAGCGGCAGGCCGGTTGCGGGCAACTCGACGATGCCGGAGTCATCGCGCAGCAGGCCGGGGGTGTGGCCGGCATTCACGTAGCAAACCGTGCCCAGATCTTCGTTGTAACAGCCGGCGAAGGCCGGGCAACTGCGCACCCCTCCGGCAGCACGCATGATCTCGAGGTTCAGGCGGCGCGACAGCTCGATCATCGCTTCCGATTCGTTCAGGTCGGCAGCGGCGAAGAGCTGCGGGGCAGAGGAGCGGAAACAAGTCTGGGCGGCTTCGAGTACGGCGGTGTTGGCTTCGCGCTTTCCCGCCACGTCAAGCAATCCGAAAAGAAAACGGGTGGGGCTGACGCGCAGGAAATCGTGAAAATCGCTTCCGGCACGCGAGGAAAAATAGGCGACCGCCATGTCCGCGCCCCGGAGCGCCAGGCTTTCTGCTTGGAGGATCTCGGGGGCCTCCTCCACCTTTGAGCCGAACCCGAGTTTGGAAAGGATCGCCTTCATGAGGGGCGAAATTATCACAAACCTTGGCGCGGGGCAATCAGGTGGAGGTGGCGGTGCCGAAGTTCGATGATCGTGTGGAAGCGGGGCTTCGCCCCGCTTGGACGGGGCAGAGCCCCGTCCCCACACAGGCCAGGCTCAATCGCCGTACTTTTCTTTTAGCGTGCGGGTCATTTCGTCTTGGAGTTGGCGGTAATCGGAGTGGACGGTGGCGCGCAAAGCGGCTTCGGTGGAGCTGCCCTCGGAGAGGAGTTCCAGGATGCGCGCAATTTCGCTCATGCCGTAGGCGTCGCGGATGTATTCGGCGGCGGCCAGAGATTCGGCGTAGGCAGTAGAGGCCTGGAGAGTGGAGAAGCTCATGAAGCTGCCTTCGAGCAGATTGAAGGGCATTTCATTTCCGGTCGCGAAGAGCTGTGCGAGCCGGTGTCCGTAAGAGGCTGAAGACCTTCCTTCTTCGATCTGGGCGATGCCTTCGTTCAGCCAGGTGGGACAACGGTTGCTCGACATCTGGGAGACGAAAGAGTGGGTCAGCTCATGTTTCAGGATGCGAGCGAGGTCGGGCGTGACGCTCTGGACGCCACTGATCGGAATGCGCAGCTTGCCATCGTTCAGGGCGCCGGTCCAGGAGGGCGCACGGGTAACGTCGAAGAACGCCTGCCGCGTGTAGAGCGTGACGGCGATATTGTTGTGGGGCGAGTAGCCGAGATCGCGCACCAGGTCGTCATACTCGGAGTCGAGGGTGGCGACGAGGTCGCGGCGGAAGGCCTCGGAGGTCTGCTTGCCTTCGAAGTGGAAGTTGAAGTGGCTGCTTTCGCGCTGCGAAAACTCGGACTCGGCGTTCGATTCGCGCTCGGCGCGAGCCAGGTACTCGCTGATGGTGGCGTCGGGACGCAGCGCCAGCGACTTCTTCCAGGAGAGAATGGCATCGGGAGTATGATCGCCGGCGAATTCCGCGAAACCCAGCATGGCCAGGGCATCGGGTGAGTCGGGGGCGATGCTGGCAGCGTGCTGCGCGTAGGACAGGGCCTCCGCGGTTTGGCCGGTGCGCAACAGGCAGGCGGCATAGTAGACCAGTAAGGTGGAGTTATCCGGCTGGAAGTGGAGCGCCGATTCGTAATAGCGTTCGGCCTGCGGGAAGTTGCCGTGATCGGATTCCTGTTTGCCGGCGAGGAAGTAGGCGGTGGCGGCGAGTTCGGGATTGCCCGTTTGCGCGATGCCGGCGAGAGCATCGGTATCGACCTTACCATCGCGGATGACCTTTTCAACCACGTCGGCTTGGTGGCGGAACGAGGGTGTTGGCGGGGTAATGTCGGGGATGTTGGAATTGGCGGTTCCGGCGTGAACGGGGGAGACACCACCGGCCTCGATGTGGTCGACGGAAGATTTCGGGATGGCGTAGGTGTCTTCGCCGAGGTCGTACTCCACCCGGTTCTTAGTCTCGCGGACTTGGTCGGCCCAGATGGTGCGTCCATTCTTGAGATGGATGACGTCGGCGCACGCGGGCAGCGCTGCCAGAAGCATTAGAATGAGGATCAAAGGCCGCACAAGGCTGATCTTAGCAACCGGGCACAGGGGGTGGTAAGGTGACCAAGGTGCTGGGACTGGAGCGGCGGGGAGAACGGATTTCACCCAGCCCCTAGACAGTGTGCTGGGGACTGGGGTCGTCCCTCCGGGACTTGGCTCTTCTTCTACAACATTCCCCAGCGCTGAAGCGCTGGGCTAAGCTAGGTCGCCCCTCCGGGGCTGGGTTTATGAAGCCAGGGCTGGTTCGGTCGTGGTGGATGCTCGTGGTGACTTGGTGGCTGCTGGCGGCGAATGCCTGGGCGCAGCCAGCGGGACCGAACCTCCAGTGTCCGCAAACCACCAGCGGGCTTTACGCGCGGATTCGTTCGGTCGGCCTCGATCCGCAGCGCGTTTACCACGTCCGCGACGCCTCGATCGACCGGCCTAATCTTCACATTGATTTCGACGACGGCACGCTGGCGTTTACGGAAGACATTTGCGGGCAGATCACGGGCGCGTTCTTCGAGGGCGAGGGCGAGGTACGGCTGCGGCCTCCGAACCGGGTGGAGCGCGGATCGCTGTCGCTGTTCACGGGGATGGCGATTCTGGAAGAGCAGTTCACCGCGGGATATCTGCGCTTCAACGACGACACGGCGGCCGCCTTACAGCGCGCTCTGACGCCAGCGCCGGAGGGCGCGGCATTCATCAAAGAATGGGGCGATGCGAGCCGCACTCTGGCCGAGTTCGATGCCCTGCGCCTGCTGCTGGACTTCAGCCATTTCCTTCCGCCGACGGGCGGCAGCGATCCCAATCGAAAATTTCCGCCGCTGCTGCACGCTCATTTGCTGGGCGAGAGACTGGGTAGTTTCGAGGTTTTCTGGGATGCGTCGGGCGCCGAGCCGTTGTGGGCGGGGCAGCCGCGAGTGAAAGACGGCATCCTGTTTTTCGATCTATGGACTTCGTTTGCGCCCGCCGGCATGGACCTCGCAGCTGCGGACCGGCGGGTCGAGGATGCCTCGATTACGAGTTTCCGGATTCAGGCGTCGGTCGAGCCTCCGACGATGTTGCGAGCATCGGCGGAGCTGAGTGTTCGAATTCGCAGCGGAGGAGAAAGAACGCTGCTGTTTGAGTTGTCGCGTCATTTGAAGATGGAAACCCTCGAGGCGGATGGGCGGCCGGTGGACTTCATCCAGAACCCAGCGATCGAAGGAACCGAACTGCATCGAAAAGGAAATGATCTGGTGGCGGTGGTGTTCCCTGCTCCCCTGTTGCCCGGACAGGAATTGAAGCTGCGCTTTCGCTATGCGGGCGAGGTTCTGTCGGAGGCGGGCAACGGATTGCTGTACGTGGGCGAGCGCGGCACGTGGTATCCGAATTTCGGTTTGAGCCCGGCGAGGTTCGAGATGGAGTTTCACTATCCGGCAGACTGGACGCTGGTCGCAACCGGGAAACAGATAGCCCGCGCGGGCAGCGAGGAGGGGGAAACGAACGAGAAGGTGGGGGTGGAGAAGGTTTCGCGGTGGACCTCAGAGCGGCCGATTCCGGTGGCGGGCTTCAACCTGGGCAAATACGTTCGGGCCGAAGCAAGAGCGGGAAACATTCTGGTGGAGGCGTTCGGCACCCAGGGAGTGGAGAAATCGTTCCCCAAGGCACGGTCGGAGGTGATGGAGCAGCCGACTTTCCCCGGCGCTCCCGCGCCGAGATCGATGCCGAGAACGATGCCGCCGATGGTGGTGACTCCGCCGCCTCCGTCGCCGGCGCGCAATGTGCAGGAGGTGGCGGACCGGGCGGCCAAGGCCATTGCCAGTTTCTCCGAGTGGTTTGGGCCGTATCCGTATGGTTCGCTGGCGCTGACGCAGATGCCGGGGGATCTGAGCCAGGGATGGCCGGGGCTGGTGTTCCTGTCGAGCTTCGCGTTTCTGAGCCCGCAGGAGCAAACCGACCTGCGTCTTGACCCCGTGACTCGCGCCCTCGACAACCAGGTTCTGGTGCACGAGACGGCACATCAGTGGTGGGGCGATCTGGTGCTGTTCAAGAGCTATCGGGATCAGTGGTTAGCGGAGGGTCTGGCGAACTATGCGTCGCTGTTGATGCTGGAGGAGAAGAACCCAGCGCAATTCCGTCAGGTCCTCGAAAAATACCGCCGGGACCTTCTCAGCAAGAACAAAGATGGAGAACGCCTGCGCGATGCTGGGCCGGTGACGCTGGGGCAGCGGCTGGAGTCTTCGCATTTTCCCGCGGGATATGAGGCGATCAGCTACGAACGAGGGACATGGCTGTTTCACATGCTGCGATCCATGTTCCGCGATTCAACGCTGCGCGATTCCGAAACGGCATCCCGTTCCCGGAAAGGGCGGGCGAATCCCCCCGCGAATGCAGACGAGCCGTTCTTCCGCGCACTCCGGAAAATCCGGGAACGGTACGCGGGGAAGGGCATCAGCACGCAAGAGCTCGTGCAAGTTTTCGAAGAGGAACTGCCGCGCCCACTTTGGTACGAGAAACGTCCCAAACTGGACTGGTTTTTGGAAGGTTGGATCGAAGGGACGGCGATCCCGGAGCTGGAAGCGCGCGCGATTCATATCACGGAGAAAGCCGGCGTGACCAGGGTTACGGGCGTGATCGTACAAAAGGACGCGCCCGACGATCTGGTAACGGCGGTTCCGGTGTATGCGACAACGACGGGTAACGCGATGATTTTTCTGGGCGAAGTCCTGGCCGATGGCCGGGAGACAGCGTTTCGCCTGACGGCGCCGACCGGCGTGCGAAAGATTGTGCTGGATCCGAAGCAGACGATTCTGACCACCCTGAAGTAAATTCCGAACGACATGGCAAACCTAGTTTGAACCACAGAGGCATAGGTGCGGAGCGCACCGATGGTCTAAAGGCGGCGCGGCGATGCGATTGCTAGAGAAGAGTTGTCAGGAAAGTGAATGGGAGAACGATATGACTCTTCAGGCATCTGCATACGCAAACGATCGGCCCGCGCGGCGCACCATTCTTCTGGTTGAGGACGAGCCCTTTGTGCGAGAGGCGACGCGCA
>JBGPFV010000096.1:0-8190 GCA_041483535.1 Terriglobia bacterium
CGCGCCATCACACTCGACCGCCCCGAAGGCCTTACCAAGCTGCTCATCGATCCGAAGACGGAACGCGTGCTCGGGGTCGGCATCGTGGGCGCGGGCGCCGGTGAGTTGATCGCGGAAGGTGTGTTGGCCATCGAAATGTGCGCGCTGGCGGCCGATGTCGGCATGACCATCCACCCGCACCCAACGCTATCGGAGACGATGATGGAGTCGGCGGAAATTTTTTACGGACAGGCCACCGACATCTATCGTCCAAAGAAGTAGCGCGCGCTGAATCAAACAATGGAGCGACGGGCGTCTCGCCCGTCCGAAGCGATTTGGCTGTAGCTGTGAGCACGGCGGCCGGGCGGGGACGCCCGGCTCTCCACGTACTCGGAACCTCGATGAAAAAATTGGCGCTCTTGGTTCTCGTCGTTTCCATTTCTCTGCCGGGGCTGCTGGCCCAGCCGTCCGTGGCTCAATCCATCTCCAGCCTGCTGCAGACTGGGACACAGCCCCAAGCGCCACCGCCAGCGTCCGCCGATCCCCTTGGACGTGAGACGCCTTCAGGAACCGTACTTGGATTCCTGCAGGCCGCACAAACTGGAAATTACCGGGCCGCCGCCGATTACCTGCAAATCAGCACCGTGCACCGCCAGTCGCAAGGCCCTGCCTTGGCGAACAAGCTTAAGTTCCTGATGGACAGCGCTTTCGTGGGCACCCTGCGGCGACTCAGCACGCGTCCCGAAGGCACTCCCGAGTACGGTACCAGTGATCAGCAGACCATTGGAACTTTTTCCCTGGGCGACGCTGACATGGCGGTTGTTCTCGTCCGGGTCGTCGACCCAGGCGCAGGAAAAATCTGGCTCTTCTCCTCCGAGACCCTCAGCAAAGTCCCCGAACTCTACGACAACCTTGAAGCTCACCAGGTCGAAAGCAAACTCCCGCCAAGCCTGGTGCGAAACCTGTTTCTCGGGATGCCACTCTGGCAATGGCTGGCGCTTTTCGCCGCGATTCCCGTGGCGCTCGCCATTGGCTGGACGGTGGTTCTGCTGCTGGCGATCCCACGCCGCCTTTGGCTCAAGTTCAGAAATCGTCCGAACTTGCACTCCTACAGCCGGATGTCCAGGCCGCTGCTGGTCTCATTCAGTGCGCTCGCTCACCGCGCGATTGCTGCCTACCTCGGCCTGCCTCTGCTGCCACGTCTTTATTATTACCGGGTCATCGGCGTGCTGATCAGCATCGGCTTCTTCTGGTTTCTGCTGCGCTCGACCAGTCTAACCATGCAGCGGCTGCGGACCCACGCCATCAGCGCGGGCCGCACCGGCACCGGAACCTTGATGGTGCTGGCCGAACGGCTAATCACTGCGCTAGTGGCGATCGTCGCCGTCCTGGCCACGCTCGGCATCCTGGGCTTCAACCTGACCACCGTGCTCGCCGGCCTCGGCATCGGCGGCATTGCCATCGCCTTCGCCGCGCAAAAGACACTGGAGAATCTTTTCGGCGGAATTTCGGTTCTCGCCGACGAAGTCATCCGCGTCGGCGACTTCTGCCGCTTCGGCGATCGCGTCGGCACCGTGGAAGACATCAGCTTGCGATCCACCCGCGTTCGCACTCTGGAGCGCACCGAACTTTCCATTCCCAATGGCGCGCTCGCCACCATGAACCTGGAAAATTTCACCCGGCGCGACAAATTCCTGTTCAATCCGACGCTCGGGATCCGAGGCGAAACCTCGGCGGACCAACTACGCTACCTGCTGGCGGAAATCCGGCGCATGTTCTACGAGCACCCGAAAATCGAAAGCGAATCCGCGCGTATCCGCCTCGCCGGTTTAGACAAAGGCACCTTGAACCTTGAGGTCTTCAGCCACATCCTCACCCGCGATATGGCGGAATTCGCCGCGATCTCGGAAGACGTATGGCTGCGCATCCTGGAGATCGTCGAGAAGTCGGGCAGCGGCTTCGCCGTCTCGTCGCGCGCCGTATCCTTCTCGCGCGACTCCGGCCTCGACCCGGATAAAACCGCCGCCGCCGAGCAGCAGGTCGAGCAGTGGAGGGACCAGCACAATCTGCCCTTCCCCGATTTTGCGCCCGCCGACAAGTCGGCTTTTCGCGGTTCGATTGTCTATCCTCCACCGGAATCGGCGGTCGGAAGCAAGCAGCAGCTCCCCTGAAACTATAGGGAGCGCCCCGCTTACCCACGTAACTTGCGGCTTTCAACAGCGCTTCCTAGCATGGAGGAGCTATGCCTCGTGCTCTGCTGTTGTCGCCGGACGACCAGGCGGTCAGCGCAATTACCGGCGTTTTAGAAGAGATGTCGGTAACTTGCGAGCGTCCCCTGGACGGAGTCTCCGCTGCTCAAAAACTGAATTCGGACAGTTTCGACCTGGTGCTGGTCGATTGTGAAAATCTGCCCGCCGCCAAGCTGATCTTTGATGTTTGCCGTCGCGGAAAAAACGGCAACAACCCGATCCCGATTGCCATTGTCGATGGCCGCGCCGGACTGCCCACGGCTTTTCGCCTGGGCGCGGAACTGATTCTGACCAAGCCGGTCGCGCAAGACCAGGCCCGGAACACCATCCGCACCGCGGTCAGCCGTGTGCGGAAAGATGTTCCGGCAAACGACAGTGCGCCCGCGCAGCCTGCGAGCGCGGCCGCCCCCGCCGGGGTTATGACCAGCGCCGTCGTGACCAGCTCCGTCACGAACGAAGAACATGCGCTGGCAGCCTCCGTTTTTTCCCAACTGACGACCTTTGCGGATCCCGCTCCAGTGGTTGCTGCTCCATCCGCGGTTTCAACCGCGGTTCTCTCCGCGCCGGCCCACACAACCACAATGTGTTCCACCGTGGACGAAGACGAAATCGATGCCCCACCAGCTCCTCCAAGGTTGGAGCCACGGGCCACATCTTCTTTGGCGCTATCGCCCGGTTTGCCCGAGTCGTCTCCGGCCCGGGCAGTTTCGGTAAATTCGAAACCCGCGCCCCCGGCAAAACCTTTTGACGACCCGGTACTTGCGGAACTGGAAGAAGGGGAACTGAAAAGTTCTGGAGCGGGCAAAGCAGTACCCGACCAAAAGGCGGCTGAATCCGCGGCTCCGGTCTTTTCGTCCTCTCGGCAAAGCCAGCAGAAAAAACGCAGCGGCGGCCCGCTGGTCGCGTTGCTCGTGCTCGTTTTCGCCGCTGCCGCCTTCCATGCCGTGTGGAAGTATCAGCCCAGATTTCGAGCCATCGCCCAACCGCAGATTGATCGCGCGCTGGCCCTCGTTGGATTCGCGAGCCCACTGCGGAGCCTGCCGCCGGCGCCACATCCGGCAAAGCCTTCGGCGCAGAAAGCTCCGACCACAACGTCAGTGCCCGCACCTGGATCGTCTGCGAGTCCGGTCCCGAATTCAGCCGCAAGTCCGTCCACAGGTTCAGCAGCAACATCCACTACGGCGACTGGAGCGATCCCGGAAACGGCCGTTGCCAAGCCAACCTCCGGGGCTACGACCCCTCTGGTCACCACGCCCGAGGTCGGCAAGCCCAGCGACAGCAAGAAAGACGACGCCGCTGCAACTTTATCCGGCACCCAACTGCCCGGGGAGATCAGCGCGATTATTCTTTCTTCCAAGGGCGCGGAGAGGCGACTGGCTCACAGCGTTCAGCCCAACTTTCCCGTCGAAGCGCGGGGTGAAACGCAGGGAACGGTAGTCCTCAAAGAAGTCGTTGACGAGAACGGCAAGGTTGAGGGCCTGCGACTGGTCGAAGGAAACGCTGCCCTGGCCACTGCCGCCATCCAAGCCGTGAAGCAGTGGCGCTATCGGCCCTACGTCCGCGACGGCAAGGCTCAGCCCTTTCAGACGGTTGTGATCGTCGATTTTCAACGGCCTTGACCGCAGACCGGTTCTCGCGACGACGACGCGATGAGTCATAAGGTGGAGCGACGGGCGTCTCGCCCGTCCGGCCGGGCGGGGACGCCCGGCGCTCCACCAGCAGACTTGGATCGACAGCAGTAACCATCACACGGTCGCGGTACAAACCGCAGAATCTGCCGGAAATTCAATTACCCCGGTAACTTGCTGGTACCCACAACATTACCTAGGATGGCCTCATTATGGGTTACCAAGCTTTGCTCTTCTGTCCCGACGAAAAATTAGCCCGGGTTGTGAGTCAGGTGTTCGGGGAACTGGACTTTACCGTGGAAGCGGTTGAAGAACCATTTGCCGCGGTCAAGAAATTGATGGCACAGCGTTACGACGCCATGGTCGTGGACTGCGAGAACGAAGCGAACGCTTCCCTGCTCTTCAAGAGTGCAAGAAATTCCGGCTCCAATCAAAGCTCGCTGGCGATCGCCTTGGTCGAAGGACAAGCGGGCGTGGCCAAGGCCTACCGCATTGGCGCCAACCTGGTGCTCACCAAGCCGATCAACGTCGAACAGGCAAAGGGAACGCTTCGGGTGGCGCGCGGACTGCTGCGCAAGAACGCCGATGCTGCCAGCGCGGCCCCTCCCGCAAGAACAGCGGGTCCTGTGTTCACCGGCAGTTCATTCCAACCCCCGAATCGAAACGCGGAGACAACGGCTCCACCGCCAAGCCATCCCGAGCTTCCTGAATTTGAAGCTCCGCTACCGGCAATGAATCCGCTCGCGTTTTCGGCGGCAATCCCGCCAATCACAGCGTCGTCAAAAGTTGAGGACGAACCTGCGGTTGGTCCTGTGCCCGTGGCGCCGACCGAGATGCAAACCAAGATTACGATCGCAGCCGAGACGGCAGTCGAAACGCGGCAGCCCGCTTCACCGGGTGCGGTCAGGACTGACGTAGTCAATAACGACGTAATCAAAAGCGAAGGGATCAAGAACGAAGCCGCAAAGATCGCCGCTGCGCACTTAGCACCCCAACGCTCGAGTTCCGGTTTCACCTCGGCCCCGGGATCCGCCGCGGCGCCGGCGCCGGCAAGAGAAGTAACGGCTCCGCCCGTGCCGGCAAAAAGCAAAGAGAAAGAGTTCGTTCAATTCGAGGCTGCCAATCCTTCGCAAACCGCCGCTTCAACCTTCCCCTCGGCCAGCGCCAGCGATGCCCCGTCTTTTGCCGCATTGGGCGAAGAAGATTCCGGCGGATCGGGCGGCCGCAAGAAATTCCTGATCGCAGCGGTGGCGATTCTGGCTCTGGGCGCGCTCGGCTGGAAGCTTGCCAAGTTCGCCACCACCCTCGCACCGCAGCACGTCAGCGCGCCCCAGTCCTTGGGACGACCCGTCCCTGCCCCGGCGCCGTTGTCCTCCCCAGTGGCGGCGCCTTCGACGAGCACGAGTTCCGCGGCTCCAACCGTAACTCCAAAAATGGCGACTGCGACACTGCCCGGAACACCGTCGGCGGAAGCGGGCAATCCTCCGGTGATTCGCATCGCCGCGACCCCTGAGCCGGGAGCGAAGAAACCCGATTCGCCGCCCCTGCGCGTGAAGTCGAATGCCGGAGCCAACTCTGGCAACGAGTCCGCGCCTCAGCTTCCCAGCCCGCTTGCGGTTGCCTCTGCGAACGACAGCAACCTGCGTGGCGTGATGTCGGCATCGCCAAACCTTCCCAAGCCCTCGCTGGCAACCCTGAGAATTTCGCAGGGCGTATCCCAAGGACTTCTGATCAAGCGGGTACAGCCAACCTATCCGCAATCGGCGCTGGCGGCTCATGTCCACGGCGCCGTACAGATTGAAGCCACCATCAACAAAGAGGGCAGCGTCGTCAATCTGAAAGTGCTCAGCGGAGACCGCGTTCTGGCACGCGCCGCGCTGGACGCCGTCCGCCAGTGGAGATATAAACCGTACTACCTCGATGGCCAGCCCGTCGAAATCGAGACGCAAATCACGATCAACTTCAAAGCGAACTAGAGAGGGCAGGTCTCAGGTCTCAGGTGACAGAGTATGTTGGTTTCCTGAGACCTAAGACCTGACACCTGAGACCTGGTTTAGTTCAACTGTTCATCCAGCGGCCGGTGCCGCGGGCGCCCGGGATGAGCGCTGATGCTGCGGAATTTGTGGTACAGGCCGTGCAAGTCTGCGCTCAACAGCCGCACCACCTGCATGCAATACTCGGCGTGCTCGCGTAGAAACTCCAGGAAGTCCGCGCGCGGGATGAAAGCCGCCGTCGTTGGCTCGCCGGCTTCCGCCGTGATCCGGTACTTTTCCCCGCTCATGCTCTCGCTCAGCCCGAGCATGGTTCCAGGACCCACCACCTCCAGAAGCTGCCTTTGACTCTGTCCCGCCGACAGCAGGACACGAACCTCGCCGCTCTCCACCAGGTATAAGCCCGTGACCAAGGAACCCTGGTGAAACAGCGTGGCGCCCTTGGGGAACGACCGGACCGATTTGATCCCGTGAAGGGCCCGCAACAGATCGGGGCTCAACTTCCCCGGTGTGGGCTGCGACGACACAATGTCACTCCCCTTTGCCCAGCCCATCCTGCATACACCCGGAACCGTGGGCGGTGATTTGGAGGACGGCTCTAGGCGACAGGCGACTGGGAACCGCTGGGTTCAGACTACACCCACCGAGGGCCGGCTGGCAGCGCAAGAACCCAGCTGTCAGGTCTCAGGTCTGAGGTCCTAGGGAAACCAACCCCTGTAGCGGCGCAACCCCATGCCTGATTTTCCTGAGACCTAAGACCTGAGACCTGCTTCTCCAGTTCGCTTATTGCCGCTCAAGAATTTCGTCGACTGCGACTTTGCCGCCTTTGTCGACGCTGAGGATTTTGTGGATCGGCTTAAAACCGGTCAGCGTAACATCCACGACGTAGTTCCCCGGTCCCAGCATGATGTCGACTGGCGATAACTTATCCAGGACACGCTGATTGATGGCAATCTGCGCGCCTTTTGGCTGGGTATGGATGCTGATGGAACCCATGCCGGCGTTGCTGTCGCCGCCGCGCCCAAACAGCTTGAACTTGCCCACGGTCCGGATGTCCTCGGCATTGCCCAGCGCTCTCAGCGCAGGCGAGTACTGAAAATTCTGGGCGGCGCCGAGATCGGCGGTAACCGTCTCGTCGAGGTATCCTGGCTTGCGCAACAGAATCGTATGGCTTCCCTTTTCCACCGCGAACTGTGCCGGGGTCACGCGTCCGGTAGGCTTGCCGTCCAGGACGACCTGGGCGCCGGGCGGCGTGCTGCTCACCACCACCAGCGCATTGACGGGCGTCAAATGAAGCGTCAGGGACGATTTGCCGCCGGCCGTAACATCGACCGACCGTATCTCGGACGAGTAGCCCGCTTTGCTCACAGATATGATGTGGTTACCGGGGCTTAAACTCGCCACTGTAAACGGCGTAACCCACGACGGATCGCTTTTTCCATCGACCTGGAATGGCGCGCCCTGGGGGCTGGAGTCAATCAGCGCCTGGCCCGGAATCACGACCGGGACTGGAGCGGGAGCGCGTCGACTGTTCTTCGGCGCGCGCTTTTCGACTTGCCGTACCGTCAGGCTCGGTTGAGCTTCCACAACAGGCGCAACGGGTGGAGATGGTTTCTCCGTTTGCGACGCCACCGGAGTCGGAGCGGCCGGTTGCGCTGGCGTTGATGCAGCCGCCTTCGCCGGCCGCGGAGCTGCCGTCGAACCATCGTCTTCCGAGCGGACGTGAAAGAAGATCGCGATCGCAACCACCAGAATCAGTCCCACCGCGCCCAGGATCGAATAGATCATCAGCCGCGGCGGAACGGTCGAGATTTCCTGGATGGCCTTTTGCGCGACTTCCCGCGGCTGGATTTTTGGCTTCTCTTCTTTTCGCGGGGAAATCTGCGCCACGGGGAGCGACGACTCGGCCGACTCGGGAACTGGCGGCGTGAAAACGTATTCCTTGAGCGGAGGCATCTCGGCCAGATCGGAAAAACTCGTACCGGATGAGCCTGCCGCTGCTTCGGCCATCATTGGATCAACGGCTATACGGGGCGATGGCCGCTCGGATCCTTGCGCCATGGCCGCCGCCGATAACACCGGACCGCGCCCGGCAGAGTCGGAATCCGACTTCGAAGCAAAGCTCGAATCAAACCTCGAATCAAAGTTCGAATCAAAGTTCGCGTTGGATGAAGACGAGGCGGAGAATCCCCCTCCGCTCGCCGCGGCCGCAGCGGCTTTGGTTTCCTCTGCCGGCCGATCGATCGAAAACTGCGGCCCGTCGATTTTCCGCGCAGTGCTGGAAACGGGTCTGGGCGAAACGGTTGCAGAGGTTGCGGAAACCTCCGGCTGGCCCTCGCTTGA
>JBGPFV010000097.1:0-8189 GCA_041483535.1 Terriglobia bacterium
CCTGGGGAGGGTGATGGGCAAAGCACGCCGCCCGCGTCATGCGCCGGGGCGCTGGTCGCTGTTGCACACCGAAGGGGCCGAGCGCGACGCGAGCGTCGAGTCCTGCTGCTGGATGTTGTTGCGGCGCTATGGTGTGGTCTTCCGCGATCTGCTGGCGAGGGAAACGAATCTGCCACGATGGCGGGAATTGCAGATCGGTTACCGCCGCCTGGAAGACCGCGGCGAAGTGCGCGGCGGGCGCTTCGTCGATGGATTTCTGGGAGAGCAGTTCGCGCTCCCGGTAGCGGTTGAAAGTTTGCGCGCCCAGCGCAAGCTGCCGCAGAATGCGGAGGGCGAACGCGTCGTCATAGCGGCCGCGGATCCGCTGAACCTGGTGGGGATCATCGTTCCCGGCGAGCGCATTCCCGCCATCTCGGGGCGGAGCGTCACGTTTCGCGACGGCCTGTGGGAGGCGGAAGACGCGCTGATGGCTTCCGGGTATTAGGCTCTTAGTTCCCTGCTTTTGGTTCTTCCAAACTCAACACACAGTTGTCATCCTGAGCGAAGCGAAGGACCTGCTTCCCGCAGCGTCGAGAAAAAGCAGGTCCTTCGCTCCCCCACCCCGTCGCGCCAAAAGCGGGCGCGTCGGGGACCCCGGTCGCTCAGGATGACAACTCAACATTTATGTCAGGATTTCGTTTCGACTTTTTGAGACAGCACTCCAGCGAAGCACACCAGAGATTTCCTCCGCCAATCTGCTCACGGCAACTTGAGCTGCAGCAGCACTTGCGGATTCAGATACACGCCTTGCCAGCGCACGGCGAGATGCAGGTGCGGCCCGGTGGCGCGGCCCGTGCCTCCGCTCAGTCCGATCGGCTGCCCTTTACCCACCTCGTCGCCTTCTTTGACGGAAAAGCTGGACAGATGCAGGTAGAGCGTCAGCAGACCCTGGCCATGGTCGATCACCACCCAATTCCCTTCAAAGAACATCGGCCGTGCCAGGATGACGCGCCCGCGGTTGACGGCTGCGACCGGGGTTCCAGTGGGCGCGCGGAAATCAAGCCCCTGATGCGCGCTCTGCACCGTTCCGTTAAACACGCGCTCGACTCCAAACACGCCGGAGATCTCGGCATTCACCGGAGGCGCGAACGAGCCTTCCCATTCGCGCTCGGCGCTGGCGGTTTTAAGGACCTCGGTTTTTGCCTCCTTATCCTGTTCGATCTGGCGCTGGTCTTCCGGGCTGGGGGCGGTATAGCGGTCGGGAACCTTCAGCGGCACGCGGGGATAGCGTTGGCGTTGCACTCGAAATTTCTTTTGGAATGAGATCGTTGGTCCGGCGGTCGTTTCGGCTTGAAGTTCTATGGGGTAAGTCCCCGGCTTGGTTTCAAGACTGACGCCGGCTAGCGCGAACCACGATTTGCGGCTCAGGTCGAAGCTGAACTCGATCTCATGGCCCAGCCAGCTTCCCGAAAGCGAGCGCACCGGCTTCGGCGTGGTGACACGGAACAGCACCGGGCTTCCGTTGACCAGGCGGGCGGGCTGATTGACGACAGTCCAACGGGCGACAGCTGCGGCCGATGAATTTGCGGCCAGGGCAAACAGCACGAGCGCAATGAGAACAGCGGGACGATGCTTAAACTCATTCATTCCGAGAACCTTGAATACCAGCGACCCGCGGCGGCCGGAAGGGTCAACCGAGTCACCGTATACCTACCGTATACCTGCGTGGATTGAGAACCAACATTAAGGAGTATCCTTGTGTCTCGCCACATTACTAGCGTAATGTGCATCCCAATCACTGGTAAAGCAAGCTGTGGATGCCATGACAGACCGCAAACCACCCGAGAGCGACAGGAGCCGCCACGTGCGCTTCAATTTTGAAATCGAACGCAAGATTGACGGTCGATGGATTGCTGAAATTCCAGAGGTTCCAGGGGCCATGGCGTATGGATCGTCTGAGGAGGAAGCCAAAGCAAAGGCATACGCACTGGCACTGTATGCAATTGCCGACGACGTAGAAAACTCCAAAGACATCCCGGAATCGATCAGTATTTTCACCGTCTCAGCTTGAGCCAATGGCCGAGTGCCAAGGCAAAAGCAGTGAAACGTGCACTTCTTCGAAAAGGGTGGACCGTAGTCTCTCAAAAGGATCGCACGTCAAATTGCACCATCCCGAATATGGAAATTACATGTTCGGATTCCACGATAATGAAGAAATTGGTTCCCGCATGTTAGCGAAAATTGCGAAACACACCGGCTTGACACCCGACGATCTCTGCGAACACGAAACCTTAGAATTTTCCGTAGCCTGTTCAGGCTAGCATTTCAAACGAAGAACATACATACTCCCGCCATGATCCTGCTGTTGCTCATCGGGATGCTGGCGGCGGAAGGCCAGGCGACGAAGGCGGACCGGGTGATCGTCGTGAAGAGCCAGCGCACTCTGACTTTGCTTTCGCGTGGGAAGGTTCTGCGCGCTTACAAAGTGGCTCTGGGAGGCTCGCCGGTTGGCGCCAAAGAGCAGCAGGGAGATCACAAGACTCCGGAGGGTCGCTAGATCCTCGACCGGTGCACCGGGAAGAGCCGCTTTTACAAGTCGATTCACGTTTCCTATCCGAATGAGCAGGACAAGCAGAGAGCGGCGCAGCGCGGAGTCTCTGCCGGTGGCGACATCATGATTCATGGACTCCCAAACGGTTTCGGATGGCTCGGCGCCACTCATCGAACCATGGACTGGACGGACGGCTGTGTCGCGGTCACGAATGCGGAGATCGACGAAATCTTGGAACTAGTACCGGACGGAACCCCCATCGAAATCCGACCGTAAATCCGGCGTTTGGTGGCGGGCGCGGTCCACCGAAGCGTCTCGGCAGGACCCGGCTTCGCATTAGGGCGTGTCTCGGTTCATTTCCGGCACCTTGGACTGCGTCCATTCGCCTACTTGTGCTTCCGGCGCTGGTGATCCCACACTGAGCCCAGGTCAGGCTTTTTCCATTTTGCTCGACCTGCGCATGGGTGACCCGATGCGCGAGCGCTTGTAGAAACGGAGTTGGTTCATGAAAACGGCATTTTGGATTCGGTTCTTTGTGGTTGTCTTCTTACTCTCAGCGTCCGCTATGGCCGCCAACGAAAAAAATGAACAGGGCAAGCCGACCGACGCGGCGCAGTATGCCGGTTCCGACGTTTGCCTGACTTGCCACGAGGAGGTCTACAAAAAGCACTTCGAAGGCACGCCCCATTTTCAGACCCTCAAGAAGGATGGTCATGGCTGTGAATCCTGCCACGGTCCGGGCGCCGAGCACGTGGCGGGCGGCGGCGACAAAACCAAGATCGTCCGCTTTGCCAATCTGTCGCGTTCTGAATCCAGCCGGCGCTGTCTCGAGTGCCACGGCCAAGCCCACGAGCAGCAGCACTTTGGCTCGTCCGCTCACTCCGGCAACGATGTCGGCTGCCTCGATTGCCACAGCCCGCATCACGCCCAGGAAGAACGCAAGCTGCTGGTCAAGGCGCAGCCCGAACTTTGCTACGGTTGCCATGCCTCGGCGCGCGCCGAGTTTGCCCGTCCCTACCACCATCGCGTGAATGAGGGGCTGGTCACCTGCAGCGACTGCCACAACGTGCACGGCACGTCGGCGTTGCGCCAGGTGCGTGCCACTCCCGGCGGCGACGCGGTTTGCTACAAGTGCCACGCCGACAAGCAGGGACCCTTCATCTACGAGCACATGCCGGTGAAGACGGAAGGCTGCATGAGTTGCCACACGCCGCACGGCTCGACCAATCCGCGCTTGCTGCGCGTGTCCCAGGTCAACCTGCTGTGCTTGCAGTGTCACAGCGCTCCGGCGGCTAGCCCGTTGGGACCGGCGCACAACCAATCCCAGAAATATCAGGCCTGCACCATGTGCCACACGGCCATCCATGGCTCCAACCTGAACCTGGCATTTATAAAGTGAGGGAGGAACCCCATGACCAGGATGACCATGCATCTCGATTCCAGAACTCATGAACGGAGTGGTTCTTACCGATTAGTTGATTTGGTGCGGAGGTTAGCCGTGGCGTCAAAACTCGTGCTGTGCGTGTGCACTCTCTTCCTGCTCTTGCCGTTAGCCTGGTCGCAATCGGCTGGCGCCCCGAGCGCGTCCCCTTCTTCATCTTCATCTACCCCGGGCGAAATCACCTTCGGCGGATATCGCGTCCAGCAGTCCATCGAGGCCGGTTACCGCGTTTCCGACGTCACCGGGAGCGGCGGCATGTTCGACACGCTCGTCAACGAGCACGCCGGTCCACGCCTTTTCGAGCAGACTTTTTCCATGCGGTCGGAGACATCCGTCGGGCAGCCTTTCGACGATCTTTTCGTCAACAGCGAGGGATGGGGCGGCGATGCCAACAACTTCCTGCGCATGCGCGTCGGCAAGAATCAGTGGTATGACTTCCGCGCCAGCTTCCGCCGCGACCAGAATTTTTCCGACTTCAACCTGCTGGCGAATCCCCTGAACCCGGCCAGTTCCGTTCCGGCGGTGACGGTCGATGCCTCTCCGCACCAGTTCGCGACGCGCCGCCGCATGAGCGATCTTGATCTCACCTTGCTGCCGAAGTCGAAGATCACGTTCCGGCTCGGCTTCTCGCACAACAACATGACGGGACCGTCCTTTACCACCATCCACGAAGGCACCGACGCCCAACTTCTACAGCCGTGGGATACCAGCGTCAACGCCTATCGCCTGGGAGTGGACTTCAAGCTGCTGCCGCACACCGTGCTGAGCTACGACCAGTTCCTGAACTACTCCAAGGGAGACACTTCCGCCCAGCTCAATTCCCTTCCCTATGCGCTCGCCAGCGGAAAAGCCGTGGACTTGGGCCTGCCTTTCAATACTGTGGCCAGCCAGCCGTGCGCCACGCCGCTGCTGGCGGGCGGAGTGGTCAATCCCACGTGTAATGGATATTTCGCCTATACGCGCTTCGATGCGACGCGCAATTCGTTCCCCACCGAACAACTCAGCCTGCGCGGCAACTACTTTCAACGGCTGGAGTTGACGGGAAGCTTCAGTTACAGCTCGGGTGACGCCAGGCTGCCGGTGTACTCGGAATTTTTCGACGGTCTGCTCTCCCGCACCCGCATGCGGACCTCGCAGGAAAGTGGTTCGTCTCGGGCGAAGCGAGTTACCGACAACGCCGACGCCGGCGTGGTGTTCCGCGTGACCGATCGGCTGCGCGTGGTGGACCAGTTCCGCTTCCTCAGTTTCCGCCTTCCCGGCGTGCGCGACTACGCCATCGACGCGCTGTTTGGCGCGACCTTGCTCTCCACCCCCAACGTATTCGGCCTGGCCACCTGCCCGCCGCCGTACACCGCGGCCACCTGCCCGCAGCACAGCGCGAGTTCCGGTGCCGATCTCACCGCCGTGCATGACGTCAACTTCCTCAAACAGGATACGAAGAGCAATACGATTGAGTTGCAGTACGACCTGACGCGCAAAATCTCCGGACGCCTCGGCTACCGTTTCCAGCGCCGCACCATTTTTGATTCCACCAATGATCTGCAGGCGCTGATCTTCTATCCCTCACTGCCCAACCGGGGAGCGTGCGCCGGCCTGCCGGTGGTGAACGGCGTTTGCACCACGACCGCCGCCTCGAGCAGCGTAGACACCACCGAAATCAACGCTCATTCGCTGCTCGCCGGGTTCTCGCTGCGACCCACGCACGAACTGCGTGTCAACTTCGACAGCGAGCAGTTCTTTGCTGACAATTCCTTCACCCGCATCAGCCCGCGCAAGGAATCGCGCTATCGCATGTCGGGCAGCTACACACCACGCCCCTGGGCAGAGTTGGGAGCGAGCGCAAACTTGCTCTCTAACTCCAATGACGACGCGCTGGTCAATTATCGCGGCCATAGCCGCAACTACGGTTTCAACGCCACCGTGAACCCGCGGCCGCGCTTCGGGGTCGATCTCGCCTACAACTACGCCGATGTCATGCAGGACGGACTGATCTGCTTCAATGACGTGCCGCCCACCGGCGTGGTCTTACCCGTGGTCACCAATGCGAAGGACTGTACCGCCCTCGACGCCGGCAACCCGCTGCTGACCGACAGTTACTACCAGAACACCACGCATTTTGGGATGGGCACCGTCATGATCAAGCCCGCCCCTCGCGTCACCACGCGCTTCGGTTACAGCATCACCAGCGTCGGCGGCAAAATTCCACAGTTCAACATCCTGCAGCCGCTTGGAACGCTGGCCTATAACTATCACCAGCCCGTTGCCAGCGCCGACATCGACCTGGCGCACAACTTTGCCTGGCACGCCGGTTGGAATTACTACCAGTACGGCGAAAAGGATTTTGTGGGACCGACCTCGCCGCGCTACTTCCACGCCAACAATGTAACGCTCGCCCTGAGATACGCTTTTTGATGATTTCACTAACGGCAAGGGCAGATCTCATGAAGGGGTTTTCAGAGCAAGCAGTGCGGCCCTCAGGGGCTAACGAGTGTGCGTGAGAACTCGGTCGTCCCTCCGGGACTTGAGTCATTTCTTCCACTTTTCCCAGCGCTGAAGCGCTGGGCTAAGCTCGGTCGCCCCTCCGGGGCTGCATTCTCCTGTGCTTCGTTCCAGCAGACTGTCCGAAAACGAGTTCTCACGCACACACTAAAGCCTAGCAACGGTGAATCCGCCTTAGCCCTACTCCTACGGAGGACCAAGCTCCGCCTTGGGCGTAACGTCAGCTGTGGAGCGGAGACGATTCGGGAGCTCCCGGATCGCGTATCCGGCAAGGGCAGACATGATCGAGCCGACGATGGTCACCAGGAGCGAACCGGCATAGCGCGAGAGCCAGGCAAAACCGGACGAACTTTCTGCCGGAGCGCTGCCCGTCCCTTGCCAGGACAGCGAAAGCGAGCTGTGCCGGGCCGCTACGGAGAGGTCACGCTCCGTATTACGGGCAAAATTCCCGCTGATGCTGTCCTCCTGCATGGCAGCGTCGTCGGGCTCGATCCGCACACGGAGATTATGCTGGCCGGAATGCACCGGGATGATCTGCGACAGGGTGCCTTGCACCGAGTCGGTGGGAATCAAGCCGAACTTCTTTTTTGTGGACCCTGTGACCTTGCCCGAGTAGGCGAGATCGCCGTCCACCCATACGGAGACCTGCGCGTTGCGAAAGCCGTGTTGCAGCTTCAAATGCAGGCTGGCATCTTTTGCCGTCAGGGCGGTGTGCACGGCCAAGAGTAGGGCGGCGGCCAGGAACAATCCGAGCAGGACCCGAGCCTTGACCGGTACACGCGTGGTCCACTGGCATGCCTGTTGGTACAGCAACCCAGCTTGGGCGCGAAGCTGTGCGATGTGCTCCCGGCTCATGAGGATGGTCTATTTTCGCTCGGAGGGGGAGTCCGCTCCAGTTACCAAGGTGTTACAGTCTCCTCCCGGAACCGCCCTCCCAGTGCCCGTTTGGGGCCGCCCGCGATTACTCGACCGCCCTTGCCTGAGCTAAGGCGCGGGGGAGTGGTACGCCCTTCGCTGTCCTGGCACAGTGCGGAGCTATCGGTGGTATGGATGGGGTTGCCATCGGCGAGCAGTTGCGTGTGCTCAACGCGATGCGCTGGCCCCGACCAGCGCGCGCGTGACCCCGGCGATGGCCACTGGTGTCAGCTCCCCACATTTGGGACTTAGAGGGCACCCCGGGAGTAAGATTGCGGAGGAAACGCTGGGCCAGCCCAGCCCGCCCTGCATGCCCAACAATAAGCAGCCACTGCCGGAGATCAACTATGCCGCGCTGGTTTCGGTCAAGAAACGAGGCGGCGCCGGCGCCTTCATTCTGCTCCTGCTTCTGTTGGGTTGCGTACTTTTTTTCTTCCGACACCGTCTTTCCTGGTTCGCGCAGGTCCTCACTCCCGAACCGACAGTTGTGACCGAGAACCCATCCGAGGTTAAGAATCCTCGACCGCCAGTCCCGCAAGCGAAACTCAAGCCCAAGAAACTCGCGGAGGCGGAGCCTCCCTCGACGGCCAACTCTGGAACGAATGAGCGGGTCACTCGCCCTGTCATCTCCGTCGAGGTCATCTTTCCCGGAGGTCGGCGTCGAACGATTCACCCTTCGCACAATGCCACCCTCAACCTGGATTTGGGAAGCTCGACGACGGCAACGTCGGCGCAGACGCAACCTGCGACCGCAGCGGCGACCGCTGTGAACGGCGCCGAAAAGGAAGCAGTCGCAGCCGACTC
>JBGPFV010000098.1:0-8081 GCA_041483535.1 Terriglobia bacterium
TCGTCGCCTGGCTCGGAATCCGCGAAGTGCACCGCAACCTGCCGGTGGAGCGACGGGCGTCCTCGCCCGTCCCCATCGAACACACCTCAGCCACCGCGAAATCCGCGTGGCTCCCAAAGTTGCCGTTCGGCTTCTACTACGTGCTGGCCGTGGTGACCCTGTTTTCGCTGGGAAATTCCAGTGACATGTTCCTCGTCCTGCGCGCCGGATCCGTCGGCATTCCAGCGTCCCGCGCGCCCCTGCTGGGACTCGTCTTCAACCTCATGTACACTTTGTTTTCGTGGCCGGCCGGTAAGTTCAGCGACCGCTTCTCGCGCTCGGCCATCGCCGCCGCTGGATATTTCGTTTTCGCCCTCGTCTATTTCGTTTTCGCCCTCGCGCCTTCCCAACTCGCGATATGGCTGACCATGGCCTTCTATGGATTGTTTTATGCGCTGACCAACCCCGTGCTCAAGGCGCTGGTGGCGGAGACTGTGGCCGCCGAGGTGCGCGGTCGCGCACTGGGAATCTACTTTTTCGCGACTAGCTTGACGACGCTCCTGGCCAGCGTGATCACCGGCGCACTGTGGAAGGTCTATGGAGCGCCGACGCCCTTTTATCTGTCGGCGGGGATCGCGGCATTCTCGGCGTTCGCCCTGCTCGCCCACCGTCGGCCCGCGCGACCTGTCAAAGCTTGAACACGGCCTCAGGCCGTCTGTTCTCTCCCGTCTGTTCTGCCCCATCCGACCGGCGCAACCAGAAGTATGCGGCCAGCAGAAAGACCAAGCCCGCCGCGCTATCCAGCACCGCATCCCGCCAGGTGCCGGTGCGCGAGGGAATTAAGCTCTGGTGCCATTCATCCATTGAGGCAACGAATGCGGTCCCCAACCACGACAGCAGTGCCGTACGCCACAATAGTGCATACGCGCGCCTGAACGTCGCTCGCCAGCCACGCAGCAGCAAAAGGCTCAGCACGCCGTATCCGACGACGTGTCCAGTCTTGCGCAAGAAGCGGTGAAAGACGAGGAAGGTGGACAAATCGATTGGCCCGAACAACCGCGCCCATAGCGTATACAACACATGGCCGGTATTCTGGGAGGAAAAGAAACCGGTGGACTCAAATGAAATGAGACCGATCCAGACGAACGCTGGCCACCAGGCGCGCAGAGGATGGGGACGGGACGCAGTCAAGTCGGGTCTCTTCCCTTACTCTGCCGCGTAGTTCGGAGCTTCGCGCGTGATCATAACGTCGTGCACGTGGCTTTCGCGCAGGCCGGCGGCACTGATGCGCACGAATCGCGCCTTCTGCTGCATTTCGGCCACCGTCGGGCACCCGCAATACCCCATGCCCGACTTCAGCCCGCCCACCATCTGGTGCACGATCATCGCCACCGAACCACGATACGGCACCCGCCCCTCAATTCCTTCCGGCACCAACTTATTCAGACGGTTAGACTCTTCGCCCGTCATGGTCATGGGCATCGCCGTCGACGCGTCTCCATCCGAGTTTTGGAAGTAGCGTTCGCTGGAACCCGCCGCCATGGCTCCCAGCGAGCCCATGCCGCGATACGACTTGAAGGTGCGGCCCTGATACAGAATCAATTCGCCCGGGCTTTCATCGGTTCCGGCAAACATCGATCCGATCATCACCGCGGAAGCGCCCGCGGCCAACGCCTTGCTGATATCGCCGGAATACTTGATCCCGCCGTCGGCAATCACCGGCACGCCCGCATCGCGCGTGGCCCGCGCCGCCTCCGCAATCGCCGTGATCTGCGGAACCCCCACGCCGGTTACGATGCGCGTGGTGCAGATCGAGCCCGGTCCAATGCCGACCTTCACTCCGTCCACTCCCGCGCGCACCAGGTCGCAGGCGCCATCGAAGGTCGCCACGTTGCCGGCAATCAGTTCCACCTCCGGCAACATCGCTTTCACCCTCTTGACCGCTTCCAGCACCAGGGTGGAATGTCCATGCGCGCTGTCAATGGCCAGCACATCGACTTTCGCCTTCGCCAGTTCTTGCGCGCGCTCCAGGAAATCGCCGGTGGCCCCGATCGCCGCACTCACCCGCAGCCGGCCCTGTTGGTCCTTGGCGGCGCCGGGGTACTTCAGTTTTTTCTGGATGTCTTTGACCGTGATCAAGCCCTTCAGGTTGAACTTGTCGTCCACCACCAGCAGCTTTTCCACGCGGTGCTCGTGCAGGATCTCTTCCGCTTGCTCCAGGGTTGTCCCCACCGGCACCGTGATCAGATTCTTTTTGGTCATCACCTTATCGATGGGAATATCAAATCGTGTCTCGAAGCGCAGATCGCGATTGGTCAGAATGCCGACCAGTTTTCCACTCTTCAGGGTGATCGGAACGCCGGAAATCTTGTATTTCTTCATGACTTCGAGCGCGTCGGAAACCTTGGCGTCCGGCGACATGGTGACGGGATCGACAATCATGCCGCTCTCCGACCGTTTCACCTTGTCCACTTCATTGGCCTGCTGCTCGATGGCCAGGTTGCGATGAATAATCCCCAGCCCGCCCTGTTGCGCCATGGCAATCGCCATGTGCGATTCGGTCACCGTGTCCATGGCGGCGCTGATGATGGGAATGTTCAGCGGAATGTTGCGCGAGATATGGGTCTGCGTGTTGGTGTTGGCGGGCACGACCGCGGAGCGCGCCGGCAGGAGCAACACGTCGTCGAATGTGAGGGCTTCGGGAACCGGGAAATGGATCATAGGATTGGATGAAACTTCTATTGTAGGGAGAGCGGCCACATCAGGCAAATGCCTTGAGCGCGGTTTGCCAAAGGCTCTGAAACACGGTACATTGCGGGTATTTCCTAAATCCTCATGCACTCGTGGAGGTTCTATGTTGCCTAACCTGCCCTTTCGCCTCGCACTCACTTCGATCTTGATCATGAACCTGGCGGCGGGCCCGGCCGTTCTAAGTGCCCAGCAGACGCCGGCCGATGTTCCTACTATTACCATCCGCGCCAATACCCGGCTCGTGGTTGTGGATGTGGTCGTGACCGACAAGAAAGGCGAGCCCGTGACGGCCTTGAAGCCCGAAGACTTCACGGTCGAAGAAAATGGCAAGAAGCAGAAGGTTTCAGTTTTCGTTCCGCCCGGCATCGCCAATCACACCGCCGCGACGCCCGCGCCCGCTGGGGTTTTTTCCAATCATCCCGAGAGTTTGACCCCGGCCGGTATCCCAACGGTATTGCTTCTGGACGCGGCGAACTCCGCCTTCAAGGATCAGGCCTATGCGCGTTCGCAGATGTTGAAGTATGTGCTGGAGCAGGGGCAATCCGGCCGTCCGATGGCGGTGGTGACGCTGACCGATCGCTTGCGCGTCCTGCAGCAGTTCACCAGCGATCCTCAGGTGCTGCTCACCGCCATCAAGAACTTCAGGCCTCAAGAACAGATTCTGCAGCCGGGAGCGCCGGCGCCGGAATCCCACGGCGTGGCGGACGGACCGAGAGGATCCGCGGTATCAGCCAGTGTTGCGCAGGCTGGCCAGGCGCTACAGGCTTTCGCCGATCTCCAGATCGGCTATAACATCGAGCGCCGCACCCTGATCACGCTCGAGGCGATGAGCGCACTCTCGCGGATGCTGGGCGGTCTGCCGGGCCGCAAGAATGTGGTCTGGCTCACCGCGAACCTTCCGTTTGACCTGGTGCCGGAAGACCGAGCCATGACCGACGCGGAGCTGATGGCAGATCTTCCAGGCCAGGGCCGCCAGCGGTCGGTAAGTGTCAACGCCGCGGGTTCCATGGCCGCGGAGCAGCGCAACCTGCATGGCCAGGCAATCAAGGAAGCCGAATCACAGTTAGCGAGCGCCAGCATCGCGATCTACCCCGTGGATCTCCACGGCCTGATCAGCGGTATGGAAAGCTCCGCTTCCAGTGGAGGCTCTGTGTACAGCGACACCGCCCTCAGCAACCGGGCCATCATTCAAGTTTCGAGCCTGCAAGCCAGTCAGGGAACAATGGAAGAAGTGGCCGCACAGACCGGCGGCAAGGCCTACATCAATCAAAACGAGATCAAGGACGGTGTTGCGCTCGCGGCGTCCGACGAAAAAGCCTCTTATACCCTGGGGTACTACCCCGAGAATAAGAAGTGGGACGGCAAGATGCGCAACATCAAGGTAAAGGTAGCTCAGGGCGGGACTCAGCTCCGCTACCGCAAGGGGTACTTTGCCATTGAACCGGGCCCGGCAAAGGACCACAACTTCGAGCAGGACGTGGCCGCCGCCCTTGCGGTGGATGCTCCCGCTACCCAGATCTCGTTCATGGCGCAGGCCAAGCCTACCGACCCCGGCAAAATGCGGGTCGTTTTCCTGGTGGATGCCCACACCCTGACCGTGGAAGACTCCGGCGGCAACAAGAAGTTCAATGTGAGCCTCTACGCCACCATCTGGGGGGCGAGCGACAAGAGTCTGGCGGCCCAGAGCCTCAAGGTGGACAAATCCTTCGACGCTGCCACCTATCAGCAAATCCTCGATCACGGCATGATGGTCCCGATTGACATTACCATCCCGGCCGGGGGCAAGGAACTTCGCCTGGCCGTGCTCGATAACAGGACCGGCTACATCGGCACGGTGAGCGGGCCCGTCGGACAATAGTGCAGCGCGTAGATACAAAAAGGGCGTCCGTTCTCCGGACGCCCTTTTTCCAATTTCCGAAAATATTCTTGCAATAAATGTAAGGTGACTATTCTTTCTTGTCGCTGCCCTCAGTCTTACCCTCAGCCTCATTGGCAGCCATGTCTTTCTGCGCCTGGGCTTCGGCATCGGCATGTTCCATCGCCTTGCGGTTTTCCTCGGCCCGCTTGGCGCGGACTTCGGCGCGCTTCTGGCGCTTTTCATCGAGCACCTGCTCGCTGCCCAGCAGTTCGATGAACGCCTTTTCAGCGCCGTCGCCCTTTCGCCAGGCGGTGCGAACGATGCGCGTATAGCCGCCCTTGCGGTCGCCGAAGCGCGGAGCCACGGTATCGAAAAGCTTGGCCACCGCTTCTCCGGTCATCAAATACGACGACGCCTGACGGCGCGCCGCCAGATCGCCCTTCTTGCCGAGGGTGATCATCTTCTCCACTGACGGACGCACCGCCTTCGCCTTGATCACGGTCGTCTCAATGCGTTCTTCCATGATGATCGACGTGACCATGTTGCGCAGCATGGCGCGCCGATGCGAAGTGGTCCGTCCTAACTTGTATCCTGCAACTTTGTGACGCATGGAGTCCTCTTGTTTTGGTGGAGCGACGGGCGTCCTCGCCCGTCACCCCATCCGATCATGATTTCTACAGATCGTTATTTTCTACAGATCGTTGTCGCCGTATGCCGAAGCGGGCAGCACCTGGTTCGAAGTCGGGCCGGGCACGGCGTTCCCATGCTCGTCGATCTTCATGCCCAGGCTCAGACCCATCGAGGACAGGATCTCCTTGATTTCGTTCAGCGACTTGCGGCCAAAATTCTTCGTCTTCAGCATCTCGGCTTCGGTCTTCTGCACCAACTCGCCGATCGACTGAATGTTGGCGTTCTTCAGGCAGTTATAGCTGCGTACCGAGAGTTCGAGTTCCTCGACCGAACGGTTCAGGTTCTCGTTCTTGATCTCCGGCCGGTGCTCTTCGCCCGCCGACGCGGTTTCAATCTCTTCTTCGAAGTTGATGAAGATATTCATGTGATCTTTGATCAGCTTCGCGGAAAGTCCCAGCGCATCGCCGGGAGTGATCGAACCGTTGGTCCAGACTTCCACCGTCAGCTTGTCGTAATCGGTGATCTGCCCTAAACGCGCCGCTTCGACCGTGTAGTTGCACTTGCGCACGGGCGTGTGCACGGAATCGATGGGGATGAATCCAATGCCCAGATCGTCCTCGAAATTCTTGTCGGCGGAAACGTAACCGCGGCCCCGCTTCAGGCGCATTTCCATGTCGAGCTTGCCGCCCTCGCTCACCGTCGCGATGTAAATTTCCTTATCCAGCACTTCCACATCGCCGTCGGCTTCGACCATGCCGCTGGTCACCACTCCCGGCTGATCGGCGCGCAGGTAAATCGCCTTGGGACCGTCTCCCGCAAGTTTGAACGGCACCTGCTTCATGTTGAGGATGATGTCGGTCGCATCCTCGACCACGCCCGGAATCGACTGGAACTCGTGCAGCACGCCTTCGATCTTCACCGCGGTAACCGCCGCGCCTTCAATCGAACTCAGCATCACGCGCCGCAGCGCGTTGCCGATGGTGGTGCCGAAGCCGCGCTCAAAGGGCTGCGCCCAGAACATCCCGTATTTGTCAGTGAGGGAACTGGCATCGCTCGCCAGCCGTTTCGGTTTCTGAAAACCTCTCCAAAGCATTATGTGTTTCTCCTCTCGGCCATGTGGCTCCGCGGTGGCTCTTTGAACCGGCCTTTGCTTCGAAAACAAAGTTCAAATCAGGCGCCACTGCGGGCTGATCTGGCACGAATAGCAGGCCTAACAAAATCTACGGTAGAGACGCGGCTTGCCGCGTCTCTGTTTGCAAGCATATCTTCAGCCGCACGCGGGGAACGGGGCAGAGCCCCGTCACCACACGATCTTGTTACTTCGAATACAGTTCCACTATCAGCTGCTCGTTCACCGGCAACTGGATATCTTCGCGTTTCGGCAGGGCAATCACGCGCCCCTTGTAGTTCTCGCGATCAATCTCCAACCACACCGGAGCGGGCTGATGACTGGCAAAATCCCTCGCGATTTCCAGAATCGGGACTTTCTTGCTGCTCTCGCGAATCGCAATCTCTTCTCCGACGCCGACCTCGTACGAAGGAATGTTCACCTTCTTGCCATTCACCTGTACGTGCCCGTGACGCACGAGTTGGCGCGCCTGGCGGCGGGAAATACCGAAGCCCAGCCGGAAAACCACGTTGTCCAACCGGCGCTCGAGTTGCTCCAGCAGTTTCGCACCCGTGACCCCCTTGAACAGGACCGCCTTCTCGAAGTAATTCCGGAACTGGCCTTCCTGCGTGAAGTAGATGCGTTTGGCTTTCTGTTTTTCGCGCAACTGCAGACCGTAGCCTACCACCTTGGTCTTCCGGTCTTTCCCGTGTTGTCCGGGAGCGAAGTTGCGTTTCTCAATAGGACATTTGTCGCTGAAGCACTTGGTGCCTTTCAGAAAGAGCTTGATCCCTTCCCGGCGGCAAAGACGACACACTGCATCGGTATAACGTGCCATTTTTCTCCTTTTGGAAATCGGTTTACGGGGTGGCGACCCTTTCGTCCCGATTGAAAACTTAGTTGTCAGTTGTCAGTCTTCAGTTCTCAGTAAAACCCACACCGGTTCGGTGCTTTTACTGACAACTGAAAACTGACAACTGAGAACTTTCTCTTACACTCTGCGCCGTTTCGGCGGCCTGCATCCATTGTGCGGAATCGGCGTCGTGTCTTTAATGGACCGCACTTCGATTCCCGCCGAGGCCAGAGCACGCACCGCCGATTCCCGCCCCGATCCCGGACCGCTCACCCGCACATCCACCGAGCGCACGCCGTGATCGCGCGCCATGCTGGCCGCGTTCGAGGCGGCCTGTTGCGCCGCAAATGGAGTCCCTTTACGAGACCCGCGAAAACCGAGCGAGCCCGAACTCTTCCACGCCAGCACATTGCCGGTCATGTCCGAGATGGTCACGATGGTGTTGTTGAAAGAGGCCTGCACGTGCACCAGTCCATGCGGAACGTGCTTGCGCTCTTTCTTCTTGAACGTCTTCTTCTTGCCTTTTTTCTCGGGCGCCGCGGCGCCGCCTGCTGCTGCTGGTTTTGCCATGTTTAGAGTTCTCAGTTCTCAGTTCTCAGTTCTCAGTAAAACCGCTCTCCGCCGTAACTGAGAACTGATAACTGATAACTGACAACCGGTCTTAAGCTTTTGCCGTCTTCTTCTTCTGCGCGACCGTGCCCTTGCGCGGACCTTTGCGGGTACGAGCGTTGGTATGCGTGCGCTGCCCTCGAACCGGCAGGTTCCGGCGATGACGGAATCCGCGATACGACCCGATTTCGATGAGCCGCTTGATGTTCATCGAAACGTCTTTGCGCAGATCGCCTTCCACCGAGCCTTCCGCTTCGATCACCTGGCGGATGCGGTTGACCTCGTCTTCCCCA
>JBGPFV010000099.1:0-8021 GCA_041483535.1 Terriglobia bacterium
CCTCTTTCATCATTCATCATTAAGGCTGAGAGCGATCATGGCGAAACCGATCCTGTTGAGTGTGGACGACGACTCCGATGTGCTGCGCGCGATTGAACGCGATTTGCGGTCGCAGTACGGTGGTGAGTATCGCGTGATTGGAAGCGATTCCCCGACCGGGGCACTGGAGCTTTTGAAGCAGCTGAAAGTGCGTAACGACGGGGTGGCCCTTGTCCTGGCCGACCAGCGCATGCCGCACATGGACGGAGTCGGGTTTCTACTGGAGGCAAGGCGGATTTTCCCCGAGGCGAAGCGTGCCCTGCTCACTGCCTATGCCGACACCAGCGCTGCGATCAGCGCCATCAATCAAGCCAACATCGATTATTTTTTCATGAAGCCGTGGGACCCGCCCGCCGAACATCTGTATCCCCAACTGAATGATCTGCTCGATGATTGGCAGGCTTCGTATCGTCCGGCATTCGAGGGTATCCGAGTGCTGGGCACGCGGTGGTCGCCCCGGTCGTATGAACTGCGGGACTTCCTGGCGCGGAACCACGTGCCCTATCAGTGGATCGACGTGGAACTTTCCGCGAACGACCCGGAAACCAAGCGTCTGTTGGAGGCTCTGGGGCCGGAGGGCGCGAGCCTCCCTGTCGTGCTCTTTCCGGATGGAACGAAACTTCTGGAGAGCGTGCCGGCGGACGTGGCGCAGAAGGTTGGACTGCGGACGCGCGCGCAAACCGACTTTTACGATCTGGCGATTATCGGTGGTGGGCCCGCGGGTCTGGCGGCGGCGGTTTATGGCGCATCCGAAGGTCTGCACACCGTGATGATTGAGCGGGAAGCGCCGGGGGGCCAGGCGGGGATGAGCTCGCGGATCGAAAACTATCTTGGATTTCCGGCCGGCCTCAGCGGCGCTGATCTGGCCCGTCGCGCGATGGTGCAGGCGCAGCGTTTCGGCGTGGAAATTCTCTCGCAGGAAGCGGTCGGCGTCCGGACCGAGGGACCTTACCGGATCATCAAGTTCGCAGATAACAATGAGATCTCCTGCCACGCCCTGATGATCGCGACCGGAGTGCAGTGGCGGCGCCTGGAAGCTCCGGGAATCGATCGGTTGCGCGGTGCTGGCATTTACTACGGAGGCGGCGCCACGGAAGCGCTCTCCTGCAAGGGCGAAATCGTCTACGTGGTGGGCGGAGCGAATTCAGCCGGGCAAGCGGCCATGAATTTTGCCAAGTACGCGGAGCGGGTCGTGATCCTGGTGCGCGGAGAATCCCTCTCCAGCACCATGTCGCAATACTTGATCGATCAGATTAACGAGATGCCCAATATTCAACTGTGGACGCACGCGAGCGTGGCCGAGGCGCATGGCGAGACCCATCTGGAAGAAATCTCGGTGCTTTGTTCGGACACCAACAAAGTGGAGCGCGTCCCGGCGAGTGCCATGTTCATCTTTATTGGAGCACTGCCACGAACCGACTGGCTGGCGAGTATTGTCGAGCGGGATGAGCGTGGATTTATCCTGACTGGTCCCGATCTTATCCGGGACGGACAGCGCCCCAAGGGGTGGGCGCTCGACCGAGATCCATTCCTGCTGGAGACAAATGTTCCTGGCCTGTTTGCGGTGGGCGATGTGCGACACGGTTCGGTGAAGCGGGTCGCTTCGGGAGTCGGCGAAGGATCGGTGGCGGTTCAGTTCATCCATCAGTACTTGAGCAAGGTTTAAATGGCCGAGAAATCTGAATTACTTCGCGTCCCCGCGTTCGCGGACTTGCCAGACGAGCAAATCGCCTGGTTCCTCAGCCAGTCGCAAGAATTGCAAATCAAGGCGGGCGATATCTACGCGCGTCAGGGTGACCCGGCGGACGCGATGTTTGTCATCCTCGAGGGCGAATTTCAATGGCGCGGTGAACTGGGGGGCCAACCCGTCGTGTTCTCTTCGAAGCCGGGGGACATCACCGGAGCACTGCCCTTTTCCAGAATGAAACAATTCACTGTGAACGGCAGTGCTGTGACCGATGGCCGCGCCCTGCGATTCCCGGCTTCGCGGTTTCCTGACCTCGTGCAGAGAATGCCGGAGTTGGCCAAGCGTCTCGTGGGCTTGATGGCCGACAGGGTCCGCGAAACCACACGCATCGAACAACAGCGGGACCGACTGGCTTCTTTAGGGAAGCTTTCCGCGGGGCTGGCGCATGAACTCAATAATCCCGCCTCGGCGGCAAAGCGCGCCACCAGCCAGTTGCGCGACATTCTGAAAAGAATCAAGGACGCGAGCCACGAGTTGGGCAGACGCGATCTGACCTCTGCACAGAAATCAGAAATCGAAAAGCTGGAAGCTTCGCTCACTCAATTGGATGGCGCTCCGCCGGACGCGTTGACCGTCAGCGACCTGGAAGGCAGAATCGACTCCCTGCTGCGAAGTCACGGTCAGAACAACTTGTGGCAACTATCTGCCGGCCTGGCCCGAAGGAACGTCAGGCCCGAGGTGCTGGAAACTTTGTTCGGCGCGCTCGATGCCGACACGGCTCGTGCGGCGCTGGTGAGGATCGCGGCTTCGGTGGAAGTCGCAGACCTGTTGAACGAAATCGAAAGCAGCACGTCGCGGATCTCAGATCTGGTCGGGGCAATCAAGGAATACACCTACATGGATCAGGCCAAGATCCAGAACGTCGATATCGTGAAGAGCCTGGAAACCACGCTGACCATCCTGAACCACAAGCTGAAACGCGGTGTAACCGTGCAGCGCGATTATCGCGGCGCTCCTTTGCTGGTGAATTCGTTCGGGAGCGAGTTGAACCAGGTCTGGACCAACATTATCGACAATGCGATCGACGCGATGAGCGGAAAAGGCGAGCTGCGAGTACGGACTTATCGCGACGACGGCTCCGTTGTGGTGGAGATCGGGGACAACGGCCCGGGGATTTCGCCCGAGATCAAGTCCCATATCTTTGAACCTTTTTTTACGACCAAAGGAGTCGGCGAAGGAACGGGGCTCGGCCTCGACACGGTCCAGCGCATTGTAAAGAAGCACCGGGGCAATATTCAGGTCAGCTCGAAACTTGGGGACACACGTTTTCAAGTATGGCTGCCGTTGGCGGAAGGGCCGGCTTCGTGACGTGTCGTGATGGCGGCGTCATGACTCGCCCCGGCATCCTTGCCGGCCAGGAAATTGTAGATGTCGTCCGTGTTTTTGTCGGCGGGGACTAGTTTCGCCACCGGCTTGCCGTGCTTTGTGATCAGCACCGTCTCCCGCTTAGCTTGGACCTCGTCCATGACGGTAAGGCAATGCATTTTGAAAGAACCCGCTGCCATTTTCCTCATTTTGGAAAGCTCCTTAGACTATAGTCATTACACCATGGTCATACTTGTTCATTCACCGTGGATCATCGGCCGTCCGCCTACAGCGACTGAGGCTCGTTGGTCTTAGTTGGGCCAGCGTCCCGCCTATTTATTTTGGGCAGTGGCTTCACCGGCCGAGCCCGAAAGTAACCTAGTATTACTTGCACCAAGCCGAATATTCTTCCTGTTGTGAGCATCGACGGATGGTCACAAGATCTCCCTTTGACAAGGACTTAGAGACTTTGGCAATCGCCCTGCTTACTCCCTTGCTTAGCGCCAGGGGCAGCCCCACGGGGCTTCTGGTCATCAAAGTTAAAGATGCATAGGTTCGCAAATCAATTTGCTCGGCCGACCCGAGGCTTCTCGAGACTGGGGAGGCTGTGCACCGTTCTGTTGCTTTGCCTGTGCAGCATTCCCCGTGCGCATGCTGGAGCGACGCTATTTCTGGAAGAGCCGTACAGTTACGATGGCTCGTTCGCCGGAACGGGCCACGTGGCTGTGTATCTGAGCAATGTTTGTTCTGTGTCCCCAGTAATTCTGCGGCGGTGTGCCGAAGGCGAATCCGGCGTCGTCCTTAGCCGATACGACGGGATCGCGGGATACGATTGGATTGCGATCCCTCTCATCCCCTACCTGTATGCGGTGGACCAGCCGGAAGCCATCCCGCTGTACGCCGACGCAAAGCTGGTGGGCTTCCTTCGAGATCAATATCGTCGCGAGTACCTGGAATCGCTTGCCCCTGATCGCCCCGACGGCGGAACGCCCGAGGGGAACTGGTATGAAATGATCGGGTCATCGTATGACCGGACAATTTATGGATTCGAGATTGCAACCAGCCCGGAACAAGATGCGCTGCTGATCGACAAACTCAACCGCCAGCCCAACCGCGAGCGCTATAACTTCGTGGAGAGAAACTGTGCCGATTTTGTGCGCGAGGTCATCGATTTCTATTATCCGCACGCGCTGCATCGCAGTGTGATTGGCGATCTCGGGGTCACGACTCCAAAGCAAAGCGCGAAAATGATGGCGAGATACAGCCACCACCATTCCGAGTTACAGAGCTCGGATTACCTGATACCGCAGGTGCCGGGAACGATCCGACGCAGCAAGCCCATCCACGGAGTATTGGAATCGGTGATGGCGGCCAAGAAATACATGGTGCCTCTGGTCGTACTGAATCCCTACATTGGTGGCGGATTATTGGTCGAGTATTTTGGCCATCGACGGTTCGATCCGGCGCGCAACGCGCTCATCCTGAATTCCAGCCGTGGGTTGGATGCGCCCTTGACCCGCGATGAGCGTCTTCGCTACCAGAGTCGAATGGACGAACTGAGCCAAAGCGGTGCCACGAGCGATCGCTTGGACGTGGGCTCAGAAGAAGGAAAGAACAAGGAAGCAAAAACCTGGGAGCGCTTGCAAGCGAGCGCCCAGCCTGGACTCGATGCTTTCCGCCGACCCGTCCTGGAGGTGCGCGCAGGCAATGATTTGGCGCAGGTGGGCCTTTCGCGAGGCAATATCTTGAGCGGTTCCGAGTCGCCGGAATTAGCCGCGAAACTTATGGAGGCGCGGCTCCGCCAGGAATTGCGGCCCGCCATAACCCGCAAGACTTCGCGCAGCGACGTGGAAAAAGATCTGGCATTGCTCCAGCAACTGCTCTCGCTTCGGCCGAGAGACGTTGCCGCGACACCGTCTTCCAAGAATGACAGCCGCGCTGAGGCCAGGGTCAGCTTGCAGTAGGCGTCCTTCTTGGGGGCTCTGGTTCCTTTCACCCCCGACCATCCGTCACACATTCACGGTTGGTGCGGCTGGGGTAGCCGCGACTGGATCAGGGATTCCACCTGAGACCAAACCCTGGGATCGCACTCCATTTCGGTGTGCGCCTTCACGAAGACACGGTCCCACCAGGGGTACTGATCGCAGCGGATCGGATTCGCTTTATAGTCGATGCGGAAATTTCCGATGATATGGGTGCGGGTTGGATCAGCCGCGCGAATCCGGGGTCGGCCGTGCAGCAAGCCATCCAGTTCATAGAAATTTGCAGCCTCGGCTACGTTGGCGGGAATGTCCCTGTCATTCTCGCCGGGCTTGGGGACACTATCCACCTGAACGGTGAGCAACACCGGAATCCCTTCTCTTCCCAGTTCTCGTGCCAGCGTAACCGCCTCCGAAGCGCCCCAGCTGTGTCCGTATAGGATGATGCGGGCGTTCCGCTTTTCTTCGGCGGATAGTGTACCGTCGCGATCGATGTCCACAAATCGCATGATTTCCGCGTGGGCTGTTTCCCGGCGACGATTCTCAAGAACCTCCACATGCACGCCCGATGGACAGTCCTGGCGCAGATGGGCAGCGGCTTGGACGGGGCCGTGGACCATATCATCGTGCCTGACAAATCCGCCGACGAAACCGATGACGATGACTGGCGTCGTCGTCACTGTGCCGGGTGTACGGACAGGGCTTGGCGAATCCGCGTGAGTGGCGGCAGGGATGAGGCAAAGGATCAACGAAACGCTACGGATTGAAGTGCGGATGCCGTTACTCACAATTTGGTAAATCATAACAATAAAGGGCGGCAGTTTTCGAGCGGAGACGAATCGCTCTGTTCGCGACTCCGAGCTTTCGTCCACAACTCATACGATGGAGCGACGGGCGTCTCGCGAGCCTGCCCTGAGCGAAGTCGAAGGGTCCAGCCGGGCGGGGCCGCCCGGCCCTCCACCGGCAACCTCTCTACTCCCCCGCGAAATGCTAAGATTTCCGGCATGCCATTGCGCAACAAACTCAACAAAGCCGCCCACGCAACGGGAAAGCTGGTCCGCGGGCGTAAGGGCGAGCCGCGCGTCGCAGCGGAACTGGTCATCATTACCGGCATGAGCGGGTCGGGGAAGGCTTCCGCGCTGAAGGCCTTCGAAGATCTTGGCTACTACTGCGTGGATAATCTGCCCGTCGAGCTGATTCCGCGGTTTGCCGAACTGGCGCTGCACTCGGGAGAGATTCCGCGTACGGCGCTGGTGGTGGATGTGCGCGAGGGCTGGCAACTGGAGAAGCTGCCGGCGATGCTGAAGTCGGTGAAGCGGGCGATCCCGACGAAGGTGATTTATCTGGAAGCGAGCGATGCCGCGTTGCTGCGGCGCTTCAGCGAGACGCGGCGGCCGCATCCGCTGGGGACGGGCACCACGGTGCGGGCATCGCTGGGGGCCGAACGGCGGCATTTGCGGGCGATTCGCAAGATTGCCGACCTGGTCATTGACACTTCCAAGTTCAATGTTCATGAATTGCGGGCGCACTTGACCGACCGGTTCAAAGAGCAGTCGGGGAGCCAGCAGACGATTCTGGTCTCCTGCGTGAGTTTCGGATACAAGCACGGTTTGCCGGAGGATGCCGACCTGGTGTTCGACGTGCGCTTTCTGCCCAATCCTCATTTTGTGCCGGAGTTTCGCACACTGACCGGACGGCATCCGCGAGTTGCCAAGTATATCCGGTCGTTCCCGCAGACGCAGGAGTTCATCAACCGCATCTCGGAACTGCTGATCTACCTGCTGCCGCACTACATCCGCGAGGGCAAGAGCTACTTGACCATCAGCTTCGGATGCACGGGTGGGCAGCACCGCTCGGTGATGATCGCCGAAGATGTCAGCAAGCGCCTGCGGAAAGCCGGACACAAAGTGAAGGTGGTGCACCGGGATAGTCCGAGGTAGGGAGGCCGTGGTTCGCTGTTCGTCCTATTTCTGAAGGAATCCTATGCGGTCCATCCAATAACCGGGACGGCGATGTCCGTGGGCGATGGCCAGAACGACGGTATGGGTGGCAAGAGTTGAATACACGACGATGAACGGAAATTGGTGGAGCGTATATCTTCGGCAGCCGGCAAGATAGGTCGGCCAGCGATGGAGAGCATCTCGGATGGTACTTATCGCTTGAGCCAATGTGCTTTCGAAACGGACCGCCGCAGTTGGGCTTCGTTGCTGGTACCACGCTAGGGCCGCGAGATACTCCATTTCCGCCTGCGGATGAAATTCAAGCGGCTTACCTGCCATCCAGCAACGCACGCCCCTTCCGCCGAACGTCGTGCCAGGAAGTCGTCTTCACTTTCCCCGAGCGCACCTCTTCGAGACGGCGCACGATCTCCGCCTGCCATGCGGCTTCGGCATCTTCGTCGACGGTGTCGTCCAGGCTGTCGATCAAATTCCCAGCCAGATCCGCGCGCTCCTTCTCGGGTAAAGCAAGGGCCTTCTTGAGCAATTCCTGCGCTTCCTGCATCATGCCTAAAGTATATCTGGGGTCAGAACCGGTTCCCAGCATTTTCCAAGAGGCGCGGCCCCATTCGATTCGTTGGCGCAACCCTCCCATGTAGAATTGAGCCTTACACGCATGGCAACCTCCACAGTGGCGGGCGCGAAGAGTGAAGGAACACCGGCAAAGTCCCGTCCGCTGATCCGCTTATTGCGCTACGTTCTGCCTTACTGGTGGCCGCTGCTGGCTTCGGTGGCGCTGATGGCGATGGTGGGGCTGTTGGATGCAGGCCGGGTCCTGCTCATCCGCCCGATTTTCGACCGCGTATTGAATCCCGGCTCCCAGGAAAAAACCATTCAGTTGTTCAAACTGCCGGGCAGCGAGCGCTTTCTCAACCTCCAACAGCTGGTTCCGTCGCACTTTCACAATCCATGGACCGTGGTGGCCTTTGCGCTGGTGGCGGCTACGGTATTGAA
>JBGPFV010000100.1:0-8002 GCA_041483535.1 Terriglobia bacterium
AGCACGACGCCGTCAGCGGCAAAAAATACACGCATCGCGGGCAGTCGGTGCTCGATCTGATCGAGAACCTGGGCAAGCCGGTGATTGCGTGCGTTAACGGGTTTGCGCTGGGCGGCGGATGCGAACTGGCCCAGGCGTGCACCATGCGACTCGCCAGCGACAACGCGAAGCTGGGGCAGCCGGAGGTGAAGCTGGGAATGATTCCGGGATACGGCGGGACGCAGCGGCTGTCACGGTTGGTGGGTAAGGGTCTAGCGATGCAAATGGTGCTGACCGGGGAAATGATTACGGCACAGGAAGCGCATCGGATCGGGTTGGTGAATGAAGTGACTTCGGCGACGGAACTGATTCCGCGCGCGGAAGCGATTGCGGCGAAGATCGTGGCGAACGCTCCGCTGGCGGTGCAGTACGCGATGGAGGCGGTCAACAAGGGGATGGAGATGACTTTGGCCGAGGGGTTGTTTTTGGAGGCGACCTTGTTTGGCGTCTGCTGTGCTACCGAGGATGAGAAGGAAGGGACGGCGGCGTTTTTGGAAAAACGTCCGGCGCAGTTCAAGGGGAAGTGAAGTCAAAGGCTTTACCACAGAGGACACAGGGGGACACGGGGGAGCAAAGGCTGATTCACCACAGAGGCACAGAGAAAAGCTACGAAAGAAGAAGCAAAACTCGAACGTCTTTCCAAGCCATCAGTCCACGCGATCGAGGGTGGTCTCAGCGCTGCTGGCAAGCGGTTCGCTATTGTTGTCTCGCGCTTCAACTCCTTCATCACGGAGCGACTTTTTCTGAGCGCTTACGACGGGTTATTGCGATCGGGCGCTAAGAAGAAAGACATCGCGCTGGTCCGAGTCCCCGGGGCATTCGAAATTCCTTTGGCCTCCCGCACGCTTGCCGAAACCGGGAAATATGACGCGATTATCTGCATCGGCTGTCTGTTGCGCGGAGACACGGCGCATTACGACGTGATTGTGAACGAGGTGACTCGGGGGATCGGGCAATCGGCGCAGGAGACCGGAGTACCTCATGCGTTTGCCGTGCTGACCTGCGAGACGCTGGAGCAGGCGATCGATCGCGCCGGGTTGAAGATGGGCAACAAGGGATTCGAGGCGGCGCTGGCGGCGGTGGAGATGGCGAATCTAAATGCAGGTGTCAGGTCTCAGGTGTCAGGTGTCAGGAAAGGCAAGGCAAAACCAGCTTCTCACAAACGCAAACCTCGCTCCTAGAGTATCCAAATTCTTCCGCAGTGCAACTGTCCTGTAAACTGTTGTCAGTCTCGCGCGTCTCTCAGTTTTTCCTGAGACCTGACACCTGAGACCTGATATCTGAAATGGGCACTCGACGCAAATCCCGCGAACTGGTTCTGCAGATGCTGTTTCAGGCCGACATGGGGAAGCAGACGCCGGAGTTGGTGCGGAAGACGTTCTGGGCGGAGCGGACTAACGTCGAAGAAGAAGTGCGCGGATTTGCCGACGATCTTTTCCGCGTGGCCAACGACCGTATGGTGGAAATCGACGGGCTGATCGGAAAGCACACCCAGCACTGGCGCATGGATCGGATGGCGACGGTGGACCGGAATGTGCTGCGGGGAGCGGTGGCGGAGTTTCTGGGGTATCCGGCAACGCCGCGGGCGGTGGTGATCAATGAGGCGCTCGAAATTGCGCGGAAGTTTTCGACTCCGGAGTCGGTGCAGTTTATTAACGGCGTGCTGGACAGCGTGGGGAAAGAGGTAGCGCCGTAGGAAGCTGTCAGCTCTCAGCTGTCAGTTCTCAGTTTGAAGCACACTCGGCCAAAATCCTCAAGGTAGTTCTCAGCTCGTATCACTGCGGCCTGAGGGCTACCAGGTTGGGGAGACAGAGCGGCGGATTTGCACCCCCCTGGTTGTTGCACATGTTGGGGTTGTTGGCTTGGTTGATGTTTACATAGGGGACCTGCTGGAAATCGCCTTGACCGATAGTGGGCGGTAGGTTGCAAGATAGTACGCCACAGGTGTTCACGATGTGCACGCTGCCGGCGGTGCAAGTGGGGGGTGTTGTGGTCTGATCATACTGATCGCAGGCGGCGATATAGACCTGGCTTCCGTCGGTTGAAGCGGAGGCCGAGAGCGGGTCAGTGTTGCCGACGAGGGGGACGGAGGAGGTCAGTCCGCTGCTTACGTTGAAAAGGAGCACGGCGGGGATATTCCTGGCGACCACGATCATCTCGGCGCCATCGGCCACGAGCTGGGCGTAGACGGGAACGAAGTTTTTCCCTTGGCCGAGGTCGAAGGGCTCGGCGGTCTGGGGAAAATTCACGGTCGGATCAATGTCCACGAATGGAAGCGGCGGGGGCGCGTCATTGCAGACGAACTGTCCGTCGAGCAGACCTTCCCGCCCGGCTGTGGTGGTGAAGACGTCAATGCTGCCGTTCGCAGGATCGAGCGCGAGCACGTGTTGACCGTCCGGCGAAGGGAAGATCTGAAGCGGGATGCCCAGGGTGGTTGCAAAGTCAAAGGTGGAGGTGAGGGGGTCGTGGTGGGTGGGTTGGCCATCGCAGGTGGCGAAGCCGGAAATCGAATTTCCCGGCGCTGGATTCCCTGCCACATAGGCGAAGCTCCCATCCGCCGAGAACTTAACGTCGGTTACCGAGGTCGCGACGGGAACCGAGGTAAGCGCGTCGACGGTGGAGTGGACATACATCTTGCCGGTGCTGGTGAGGATGAAAAGTTTCAGCTGATCGGGAGAGAAGGCGGCGGCGGTCGCCGTGTCGCCGGGAATGACGAGGTCAACGGCAGGACTGGTGCTGGCAGCGTCGAAGATGTAGACCTGGTTGGGAGTGGAAAATCTGTCGGAGATTACCACCAGTTTGCCATCGTTCGAGATGGCGAGGACTTTCCCGCATAGGGCAACCTTACACGGCGTCGTGGAGTTCGAGATCAAAGTAACGGTCGGGTTGGCGGCGGTGACATCCACGTACATGAGGCCCACATCGCTGCCGATATAGAGACGCGGCGACGACGCGTGGTTAAACATCATGGAATTGGGAGTCCAGGGCAGGCCGACGATGGCGCCGACGGCGTTGGTCCCAGAGGTCGTGGGGGCCAGCGAGAACAGCGCACTCGAGCAACCGACGGCGTTCGCGCAGCCGGTGGTCGCGGCCCAGGCGGTGTAGGTGGGGACCTTGGAAGTAGAGGTTACGTCCACAGAGATTGCGCCAAAGCCCTGGGTTCCGTTCGGCAGCGTTCCGTCGCTGGCGTAGATGGGGAGTCCGGGCAAAACTCCAATATTGCAGGACGGGGGAGAGCAGGAAGCGGTGAGGGTGGCGCCGCCAAGGTTGGCGCGGGCGGTCGCATTGTTGCTTCCCGAAGTGTTGGTGGTGGTGCTGAAGGCTGCCACTTCAGGATTGGTTGTGCTCCAGGTGAGGGGCGGACTGGTCAGCGCAGTGGTATTGGCGATGCCAAACAGGGTATCGACCGCAGTAGCCGTGACCGACACGCTGCCGCTGTTATTTACGGTGATCGAGTTTCCTGCCTGAGCTTGGCCCCCGATCTGCAGGTGGATGGCCTTAATCAGGCAGGTGGTGTACGGAAAAGGAGGGCTGGTGGCTCCGGAAACAGTGGCAGAAAGATTGGTGATACCGGGGGACCTCGCGGTGGTCCGAACCTGGTTGAGTACGTTGGACTGAAGCGGGGGTACGAAAGGAGTTGCCGTGACCACACCGGCATTGCTCGACAACCAGCTTATGGGGCCGACAGTGTCGGTGATGTCCACATTGTTGCTGTAGGCGATTGCCTGGTACAGCCAGGTTTGTCCCTGGGAAAAGCAGTCGTATTGGGGATCCTGGCTCTCGGCATTCTTAATCTGAAGGTGGTCGATGCGCTGGTGCACGTAGACGGTAGTGGGTGGGCTGCTGTGGCCCGACGTCACGGCAGTGACGGTGGCGATGCCGGGAGTGCCGGGATTGCACTGGGTGACGGTGGGGTCCCAGGTGCCGGCGCAGGCGGCGCCATTGCTGGCGACCGAGAGTGGTGCGGAGCCGTTCGTACCGCTCGCAACCACGAATTGAATGTCGACGCCGAGCACGGCGCGCCCGAGGGCATCCTTCGCGCTCGCACTAAAGAACTGAGTGCCGCCGGTCTCGAGGGAGATGGTGGAGCCGGGGCCCAAGGTAACGCTTTGCACGCCTCCATTGCCGACGTTGCTGCTGCTGTTGCCGAGGCAGCCGGTGCAGGCGACGACGAAGGGGATGGCCAAAGTAAGAAGAAGACCGGAACCGCAACGATGCATGAACCCTCCTCGCGCCCGTTTGCCAGGCGCGAGCATAATGTTGTGGGACGGAAAACTGTCAGTGTAGAAGGTAAAGTGCCAGGTTTCAAGGTTTCAGAGTTTCAAAGTTTCAAGGACGAAGGCAATGATAAACGCTCTCGGGCGACTTGAGACCGGGAAACTTTGACACCTTGAACCTCTGAAACCTTGCCTTTTTAAGATGCGTCGAACAGTGGTTGACGATGTGCAAGCGAGTTGTTATTATCAAACAGTTCCGCGAGTTTGAGAGCTTGGAAGAACTACGTGCCCGGTTGGAAGAGAGACCGGGGACGCCCTCGCTGAAACATCCTGCGAAAACCTTTGCGCCCGGGGTATGAAGTAGAAGTCTGGGGATCACGCGAGGCTATGCAGGGGAAGCAGACGAAACGGAACGCCTCCGAACCGGAATGTGGTGAGGCGTGGCGTCACCGTCGTCGGCGATTTAGTCTGAGCGGGAATGGAACGATTTCTCCCCGGCATTCATCATGCCGCGCGGGAGAGCATGGCTGGGCGTGGCAGCCTATGCCAGACCGAGACGGGGCAAGCCCCGTCTCTACGGGAATGTGTGGTCGCGAGAAATGCGTGGGTTGAACGGAATGTTGTGGTAGAGACGCGGCTTGCCGCGTCTGGGAGTGGCGAGAGTGCCTACTTTTAATCAGCTGGTGAAATTCGGCCGCGAGCGGACCAAATATAAGACGGCGAGTCCGGCTCTGCAATCCTGTCCGCAGAAGCGCGGAGTGTGCACACGAGTCTATACCCAGACGCCGAAGAAGCCGAACTCGGCGCTGCGCAAAGTGGCACGCGTCCGCCTGACGAATGGAATTGAAGTGACGACGTATATCCCAGGCGTTGGCCACAACCTGCAGGAGCACTCGATTGTGCTGATCCGCGGGGGCCGCGTGAAGGATCTGCCGGGCGTGCGTTATCACGTGGTGCGCGGAACGCTCGACGCGACCGGCGTCGCGGGCCGTAACCAAGGACGCTCGAAGTACGGTACCAAGCGCCAGAAGAAGGCTTAGTAGGAAAACTGGTAGAGACGCGGCTTGCCGCGTCTAAGGCTCTAGCGAGAAGCTAGCAGCCAGGAGTTAGAAGCGGAATGCCAAGAAAAGGACACACCCCAAAGCGGACGGTCGAGGCGGATCCGGTGTATGGATCGGACTTGGTGACGAAGTTCATCAACTCGATGATGTGGCAGGGAAAGAAATCGACTGCCGAGGGCATTTTTTACAAGTCACTGGAGAAGTTGAAGGAAAAAGGCGGTGACGAACCCCTGAAGCTATTCACGAAGGCGGTGGAGAACGCCAAGCCGTTGCTGGAAGTGAAGACGCGGCGGGTGGGCGGCGCGAACTACCAGGTGCCGATCGAAGTCGCTCCCGACCGCAGGACGTCGCTGGCCATCCGTTGGATCGTGAGCTACGCGCGCGGCCGCGGCGAAAAGGGAATGATTGACAAGTTGACGAACGAGTTGCTCGACGCCTCGAACGGTAAAGGCGCGGCCATCAAGAAAAAAGAAGACGTGCATCGCATGGCGGAAGCCAACAAGGCGTTTGCGCATTACCGGTGGTAGGAAGACGCCACTAGCTTCTAGCTGCTAGCTAGGCGCCAGCAGCCAGTAGCCAATTTCGGAGTTCCAGAAAGAGTTAAGAGTCGTGCCCAGAACAGTCCCATTAGAGCGTTGCAGGAACATCGGCATCATGGCCCACATCGATGCCGGGAAGACCACGACGACGGAGCGCATCCTGTTTTATACGGGAAAGACGCACCGTATCGGCGAGGTGCACGAAGGTACGGCCATCATGGACTGGATGGAGCAGGAGCAGGAGCGCGGCATCACCATTACCTCGGCGGCCACAACCTGCACCTGGCGCGACATTCGCATCAACATTATCGATACCCCCGGCCACGTGGACTTTACCGCCGAGGTGGAGCGCTCGCTGCGCGTGCTCGATGGCGCCGTCGCCGTGTTTGACGCGGTGCATGGCGTCCAGCCGCAGTCGGAGAAAGTCTGGCGGCAGGCCGATAAGTACGGCGTCCCGCGAATTTGTTTCATTAACAAGATTGACAAGATGGGTGCCGATTTCGAGCACGCCGTCGATACCCTCCGCAAGCGCCTCAACGCCAAGCCGGTCGCCATTCAAATCCCCATCGGACAAGAAGACAAGTTTCGCGGAGTAGTCGACCTGGTGGAGATGAAGTCCATCATTTGGGCGGACGAGACCATCGGCGCAGAGTACGTGGTTGGCGAGATTCCCGCGGAACTGCAGAAAAAGGCCGAGGCGTTTCATACCCAACTGGTCGAAACCGTTGCCGAAAACGACGACGAAATTCTGCACAAGTTTTTGGAAGCCGAAGCGATTTCGGCGGACGAACTGAAGGCGTCGCTGCGCAAGTCGACCATCGGCCTGAAGCTGTTTCCGGTGGTGGTGGGAACGGCGTTCAAGAATAAAGGTATCCAGCCGCTGCTGGATGCGGTAGTCGATTACCTGCCATCGCCGCTCGACACCAAAGAAACGCATGGCCTCGATCCCGACAGCGGGAAGACGATCACGCGCAAAGCCGACGACAACGACCCTTTTTCGGCGCTGGCCTTCAAGATCATGGCCGACCCGTATGTCGGTCAGTTGACATTTATCCGGGTGTACTCGGGACAGTTGAACTCGGGCGAGTCGGTGATGAACTCGCGTACGCAAAAGCATGAGCGCATTGGGCGACTGCTCAAGATGCACGCCAATAAGCGCGAAGACATCCAGGAAATTCTCGCCGGCGACATCTGCGCCGTGGTGGGTCTGAGGAACGTCGGGACCGGCGACACGATCTGCAACGAGAAGCATCCGATTACGCTCGAGTCGATCGTGTTTGCGGTGCCGGTGATTTCAGTTGCGGTTGAGCCGAAGACCAAGGCCGATCAGGAAAAGATGGGCATGGCGCTGGCGCGACTGGCACAGGAAGATCCTACCTTCAAGGTTCACACCGACCCGGATAGTGGACAGACCATCATCAGCGGCATGGGCGAGTTGCATCTGGAAATCATCGTCGACCGCATGATGCGTGAGTACAAGGTCGAGGCCAACGTGGGCAAGCCGCAGGTGGCGTATCGCGAGACCATTCGCAGACATGCGGAAGCGGAAGGCAAGTACATACGGCAGACGGGTGGCCGCGGCCAGTACGGACACGCGAAGATTTATCTCGATCCGAACGAGCCGGGCAAGGGCTACGAATTCATCAACGAAATTGTGGGCGGCACGGTGCCGAAGGAATTCATCAAGCCGATCGACCAGGGCATGCAGGAAGCCATGGAAGGCGGCGTTCTCGCCGGCTATCCGATGGTCGATATCAAGGCGACGCTCTACGACGGCAGCTACCACGATGTCGATTCCAACGAAATGGCGTTCAAGATCGCCGGCTCGATGGCGTTTAAAGAAGCGGCGCGCAAGGCGAGCCCGGTGATTCTGGAGCCGGTGATGGCGGTCGAAGTCGTGACTCCGGAAGATTACGCGGGAACGATTATGGGCGACCTGAGTTCGCGTCGCGGACGCATCGAAGGCATGGAGCATCGCGCCGGTTCGCAGGTGATCAAGGCTATCGTCCCCTTGGCGGAGATGTTTGGCTACGCGACGCACATGCGTTCCAGCACGCAGGGACGCGCCGAGTACTCGATGCATTTTGCGCGCTATGAAGAGGCCCCGCGCCACGTGGCGGAAGAAATTATCGCCAAGACGCAGGGG
>JBGPFV010000101.1:0-7943 GCA_041483535.1 Terriglobia bacterium
GGGGGCGTTCATTGCCCCGCTGTTGCTGAGCACGCTGCTGGGTCTGCTTGTTCTCGTTCTTCTGCTGTTGCTGAGCACGCTGCTGCGACTGCTTGTTCTCGTTCTTCTGTTGTTGCTGAGCACGCTGCTGGGTCTGCTTGTTCTCGTTCTTCTGTTGTTGCTGAGCACGCTGCTGGGTCTGCTTGTTCTCGTTCTTCTGCTGTTGCTGAGCACGCTGCTGGGTCTGCTTGTTCTCGTTCTTCTGCTGTTGCTGAGCACGCTGCTGGGTCTGCTTGTTCTCGTTCTTCTGCTGCTGCTGAGCATGCTGCTGGGTCTGCTTATTCTCGTTCTTCTGTTGCTGCTGAGCATGCTGCTGTACGGGCTTGGCTGCCTTTTGCTTGCTCTGTTGCTCTTGGGGATGGTCTTGCTTTTCGCCTTGCTGCTCGTGTTGTGCATACGCAGGAGCAGCGATTGCAAGAAGCAAAGACAGAATGGCTGTGCTGGTGATTCCAACTATTTTCATAGGTGCTACCTCCATGAATAACTACGACGGTTTCGCAATCCTCAAGCCCTGCGCCACTGAACTCCGCATCGAAGGCAGCGTCAGTTTCGTTTATAGGCGTTCCGCCCGTTTCTGGATGGTCAAAACTGCTCAGTGCAGAGGGAAATGATCGAAACACAGAAACCGGTCAAAGCGAGAAAGAAAAGGCGCGAGCCTAAGCGGTGGACCCGCGCCGATAGCAATTAAGTTGGGTGCGCTTCCCGGCCCACACCCGATGCCGTTATAGAGTGAAGCTCAGTGCAATGTTGACGCCCGGATACATCGGGTTGCACAGGTAATACACGCCGTCAATCTCGACCACAAAGACATCTTGCGTGTAGAGCCAGTTGGCCGGCCACGGGTCAACGAATCCGAACCAATAGCCGCCGTATTGGAAGCGGCGATCCCTGCTGTAATCGGCTTGGCTTACACGAAACCTGTGTTCGCGTCCAAAACTGGCCTTGAAACGGTCGTCGGGAATGCGGCCACCACGGTTACCACTGGCGCGCTGCGCCTGCGGTTCAGGCTTAGCCTGCTGTGCGCGCCCCTGTTGCTGTGCGCTCTTCTCTTCCTGCTTCGTGTTCTTGTCTTGCGGCCGCGCGTTTTTCTCTTCTTGCTGGGCGCGTTTATCGGGTTGCGCTTTCTTCTGTTCTTGCTGGGCAGGCTTGCCTTTCTGTTCGTCTTGCTGATCGCGCTGTTCCTGCTGTGCAAAGACCGGAGCCGCGACTCCGAGGGCCAAGGACAGAACTGCCGTGCTCATCATTCCAATTCGTTTCATGGGTGTTGCCTCCTGTCGATCGTTGGTACGCTCGCTCTAGCGCAAGCTTCCTGTGGTTGCGTTGACCGGGCTGCCGATGGCTTCGCCGGATACGAGAAGCTCCACTCTCCGGTTCTGCTGCCAGCCTGCCGAGTTGTTTGTCTGCCAGATCGCCTGGTATCGATCTTGGGTAGGTTCAGCCTGCATGGCTGAGCTTGCTTTACGTGCCAACGTGGATGTGGGACATGGAATGGAACAGCCCAAAGACATTCAGCAGCCACAGGACCACGGCAATGACCACGACGCCATTCAGAATTGATTTGATGGATCCCTGCATGGGAATGAAGCGATTCACCAGCCACAGGAGGACACCCACCACGATGAGAACTTCACACAGTTGTATTAAAGGCATGATCTTTGACCTTCCTTGCTCTGTGGGCTAACGCCTCTCATCCGCCTGGAGGCCTTGCCTGGTTTCGCTGTACAAGACTGGTTAGGGTCGGAGTGTGTTTCGGCGCGAGGTTGCTCGACGCACACACGGATGAAGAATGCCGATTGTCTGGATGTGGCCGCATCACCACGTTCAGGACGAACCTGCAGCGACCTAAGAATCAAAGCTGCGAATCAGCGTTCGCGGCTTTGTCTGCACACTCAGTAGAGCAAGAATGACAGGAGTGGAGAATCGTGTCTGAGCAAGATAGCTCACATTCGGGAACCACGATGGCCACGGCAGTTCCGCGCTGGATCAAATCACGGCTTGGTTCTCCTCCGGATACTTCTGCGGACTTCTGCGGACTGGCATCCGGTTGGTTCGCGATCAATCTGCCATCCCTCGACACCGTTGGGAGAGCGCGCGGCGCAAAGATGCGACAGCCCGCGCCGGTCCTCGACGCGGCACAGGAGCAGGGTGGTTCCATCCGGCAACAAAGTTGCGCCCGCTTAGTTCAGAGGAACTGCGGACGGGTCAGTCAGAGCGATCAATCTTCCCAGCGGATAGTCCTCTGGGGTGAGAGGAGTCGCGGGCTCAGGGTTGATGATGGTGAGCACCTGGCCGCTGCGCATTCCGCGGATGACCAGACAGTCACCCTCGATGGCGACAACTCTGTACCGTTCGTCGAAGATGGACATGCTGTCTCCGGTAAAGCATTACGCGGGGCTCAGGCCGGTTTCCAATCTCATAGCCGGAGGAGGCGATTAACCCCGCGCCCACGCTGCGTCTCGCCGGGATGATCGGCGGACCTCGGCGCCATCCAGGTAGCAGTTGTTCTGAACATGGCGCGAATGCGCTGAGACGACAGTGTAAGGCAAGCCCAGAAAACGCTTGGCAACGATTCCCGTTACTTCCAGGCCATTGAAGTGTTGGCCGCTCACTTTGCCTAGAATCCGCGTTAATGCGTGCCCGATCTTCTTCGCGCCGGGCGCGCCAAAAAATGTTGCTTTCGCCTCCGACGCGATGAAAAAGAAGTTCCATCCCGCGGCACGAATCTTGCGCTCAAGCGCGCAGGCATCAAGCGTCTGGACCACGCTCCAACTCCCCGAGTAAGGCTTACTTTCCACCCCGAAGAACTGTGGCCATTCCGACATCAGGATCGTACCGACTTGAACCTCTTGTGGCATGAAAAACTCCCCCCCGACTCCGTCTTTATCTGGCGAGATTCCAGCGGAGGAGATGCAGGCCGCCTGGTTTGACTTGCCTGCTCCCCCTCCATGCTCCATGCTCGTCTGTCTTCTCTCGCAATACTGTGCAAAATGGCTCACTGTCAGGACCCTAGCCGACAAGGGCCTGGCAGGAAGTCCGTGGCCATTGATACACTGTCTTTTGGGACTGGAATTGGAACCGATGGTTTTGCCAGCACGGGCGATTACGAAGAACCGCGAGTTCAACCCCATGACCTTCCTCGCAACGATTGGCGAGGGCAGGAAGAACCTGACTTTCGTCCAAAAGCAAGGAATCTTCGCGCAGGGGGATGCGGCGGATGCGGTCTTCTATATCCAAAAAGGCAAAGTGAAGCTCACCGTCGTTTCCAAGACCGGCAGAGAAGCTACCCTTGGCCTTTTAGGCGCGCAGAATTTCTTTGGCGAGGGTGCGCTGGCGGGGCAGGCTCTTCGCATGGGATCTGCATCGGCGATGACCGACTGTGAGATTCAGCGGATCGACAAAAGAGCAATGATGGCTGCGTTGCACCGGGAACAGGCGTTTTCTGAATTGTTCGTCGCCTACCTGCTGAAGCGGAATGTCCGCTACGAAGAGGATCTGGTCGACCAGTTGTTTAACTCCAGTGAAAAGCGGCTGGCTCGAATCCTTCTTCTACTCGCTCATTTTGGCAAAGAAGGCGTGCCCGAGGTAGTCGTTCCCAAGATCAGTCAAGAGAGTTTGGCCGAGATGGTCGGCACCACTCGTTCGCGGGTTAGCTTTTTCATGAACCGCTTCCGGAAACTGGGGTTTGTAGATTATTCCGGCGGCCCGGAAGGCGGGCTCCAGGTCCACAGTTCGCTGCTCAGCGTTGTTCTGCACGACTAACTGCTCGCTAGACGCTGGTTTCGTATCGGGGTATCGCTTCAGCGATACCGTAAGTTTCTTCAAAATCAGACACCCCTTTAGGGGCGGGGCACCGGGATACCGGCTTTCTCCGCAGCCTGTGATGGCATGTCCCGATACCTATCGCACTCGCGCCACGGGCTGCCCGTGAACCGCGCCCATCCGAACCTGCTCCCTTTGCCCGCCCTCCGCCCAATCTGGATTCCCTAATGAAAGTTGTGGCGTGGACGATAGGTGTCTGTAGGGAGACCCAACGGAAACTCCCCGCGCGCCCTGGATCCACACCCACGGCCTTCTGGATATCCCCAGCCGGAAAGGAACGGCAGCGATGAACGACAGCGACATCGTGCAAGATTTCCTCGCCGAAAGCCACGAAAACCTGGACCGGTTGGACCGGGAACTGGTCGGCCTGGAAAAACATCCCCACGATCGTGACGCGCTGGCCAGCGTGTTTCGTACCATTCACACCATCAAGGGCACCTGCGGATTCCTGGGTTTTAATAAGTTGGAAAAAGTTACCCACGTTGGCGAGAGCCTGCTGGCTCGGCTTCGAGACGGGCAACTGACGCCCAGCCCCGAACATACCACGGCGTTGCTCGACATGGTGGATGCGGTCCGCCAGATGCTCAAGGAAATTCAAGCGACGGGGCAGGATGGCGAGGCCGAATATCCCGAACTGCTGGAAACCCTCACGCGGCTGCAACTAGGCGCGAGCGCAATCCAATCGGCCGCCGCAGCCCTATCGCCAAAAACCCCGCCAGGTCAGTCACCGGAACCGGCGCCGGGAAAACAGATCGCTCCAGCAGATCCAGAAAGCATCGTCGCGTCTCCAGTTCCGGTATCTGCCACGCCATCGCAGAAGCCTGCGCGAAAGAAAACGCCCAAGGCTGCCCAGGTCGCGCCCGCCGAAGCCGGCATCGCCGAAGCCACGATCGGCGCCTCATCGGCGGAACCCGGCCCGTTGCCGGCCCATAAGAAAGAGAAAGAGAAGGTGCCGGCCAAGCCGGACGACGTTCTCAAGGCCCAGCAAACGCTCGAATCGCGCCCTCGCGACACCGCTGCCGAGACCATCCGTGTCGGGGTCAATGTGCTGGATAGGCTCATGACTCTGGTCGGCGAGTTGGTACTGGCGCGCAACCAACTCCTGCAGATCGCAAATACACTGCAAGACACCAGCCTGCAGGCCGTCTCGCAGCGCATGAACCTGATCGCCACCGAGCTGCAAGAAGAGGTCATGAAGACCCGGCTGCAGCCCATCGGAAACATCTGGAGCCAGTTTCCCCGCACGGTGCGCGACGTGGCGCTCGGTTGCGGCAAGGAAGTGAACATCGAGATGGAGGGCAAAGAGACCGAGCTCGACAAGACCATCATCGAGGCGATCAAAGACCCGCTCACCCACCTGGTACGCAACTCCGTGGACCATGGCATTGAACTTCCCGCCGACCGCATAAAAGCAGGTAAAGATCGCGCCGGACGCCTGATTCTGCGCGCCTTTCATGAAGGTGGGCTGGTCAATATTGAGATCACGGACGATGGCGCCGGGTTGAACGCGGAACGCATCCGGCAAAGAGCGGTGGAGCGCGGAATGGTCACCGCCGAACATGCCGCACGCATGACCGAGCGCGAGATTTTCAAAATGATTTTTCTTCCCGGATTCTCCACCGCGGAAAAAGTGACCAAGGTGTCCGGCCGCGGCGTCGGCATGGACGTGGTGAAGACGAATGTGGAAAGAATCGGCGGCAGCGTGGACGTGCAATCCGCCGCGGGCCGCGGCACCACGGTTCGGGTGAAGATTCCGTTAACGCTGGCCATCATCCCGGCCTTGATGGTTTCGAGCGGTGGCGATCGCTACGCCATTCCCCAAGTCAGCTTGCTCGAACTGGTCCGGATCGAAGCGGACGAGGTGAGCAAGAGCATCGAATCGGTGCATGGCGCGCCGGTATACCGGCTGCGCGGACGGCTCCTCCCTCTGGTCTACCTGAACCGGGAGCTAAAGCTTGCCGAGGATGCGAATTCCGCGACGCAATCGAACGGCGCCGTCAACATCGTGGTGCTGCAAGCCGATGAGCGGCAATTCGGACTGGTCGTCGATCAGATCAACGACACCGAAGAAATTGTGGTAAAGCCGCTGCGCAAGCAACTCAAGACGGTCAGAACCTTTGCTGGATCGAGCATCATGGGAGATGGGAAAGTGGCGCTCATCCTGGACGTGCTGGGCCTGGCGCAACGGGCCAGCGTGGTGACCGAAACCCGCGATCGCGCCCTGGCGGAAAGAGCCACGGAAGCGGCGGAAACGGCGGCAGAGAAACAGACCTTCCTGCTCTTCGCGGGCCCAGGCGATTCCCGCATGGCCGTACCGCTCAGCACGCTGGCCCGCCTGGAGGAGTTCCCGGCGGCGCACGTGGAAATGTCGGGCAACGAGTGGGTGACGCAGTATCGCGGGCAAATCCTGCCCTTGATTCGTCTCAACCTGGTGCTGGGAGAGCGGCGTGCCAGACCGCGAGCCGTGCCCGCTCCGCCCACCCCGGATTCGCCACCGATCCAGGTGTTGGTGCTGAATCACGAGGGACGCAGCTTCGGACTGGTGGTGGAACGGATTCTGGACATTGTCGAAGACCGGGCGGACGTTCGGTCGGCGGCCACCCGGGCGTCCGTTCTCTATTCCGTCGTGATCGGCGACCGGGTCACGGAATTGCTCGATGTCCCGGCCATTCTGCGCGGCGCCGATGCGATCGCTGCGCCGGCCAGCTTGGCGGCGAGAGCAGCCGGGGTTGGGAACTAAGCCATGGCTCAAACTTCGCAGTTTTGCACTTTCTATCTGGACAAGCTGCTGTTCGGCGTGGAATTGAAAGGCGTTCAGGAAGTCATCCGTTCGCTGGATATGACCAAGGTTCCCCTGGCGCCGGAGGTGGTCAGCGGCCTCATCAACCTGCGCGGCCAAATTGTCACCGCCGTCGATCTGCGCCGGCGCCTGGAACTGGAACCGCGGCCCCCCGGCCTGCTGCCGATGAACGTGGTGGTGCGGTCCGAAGATGGCGCGGTCAGCCTCCTGGTCGACGAAATCGGCGATGTGGTCGAGGTCAACCAAGACTCCTTCGAGCCGCCGCCGGAAACCTTGCGCGGCTCGGTCCGGACCATGATCCTCGGTGTCCACAAACTGCAGGACCGGCTGTTGCACGTGCTGGACATCGAAAAGGCCTGCCAGATGACGGAAACGGCGGAGAAGGCGGCCGCCGGCCGCTAGGCCGGTTAAAGTCCGCACCCTCGATGCCGATGAAAGACATGATTGGCCGACGCTTGTTCCAGCGAACTGCCCAGCCGCACGGGATGGCCGTCAGACACAGCGACGTTGCCCACAAACGCGATTTCGCAAACTGCGGGAGAGAGAAATGAAACTTACGCTGGGGAAAAAAATCGGAATAGGTTTTGGCGTGATCTTTGTCTTGATGGTCTTCAGCGCCACCATGAGCTATCTGAGGTCGGCCGACATCAAGCAAATCCAGGACGCCACCCTAACTACGCTGGTACCTTCGCTGGACACCGCAAGAAGATTGCAGGAGAACCTGAACCAGACGGCAAGCGAGACCCGCCAAGTCATGCTGACCGGAACAGACGGGAAGAGGAGAGCGGAGGCCAAGCAACTCCTCGATAGCGCCTGGGACGCAATCGAAAAAGATCTTGCGCGAATGGGCGAGCTCGAGCTGGGCTGGACGGTTCCGGCAAATCGTGACCGGCTTGCCGAAATGAAAAAGCAACTTCCCAAGTTTCACGAACTTGAAAACCGAGCCATCGAGCAAGCGTCCAGCGGAGAGCGGGATGCCATCCTCAAAGCGGGAATTGAGTTCGATGAAAAAGCCATCCCCGCCAACGATGCCATCAAAGCGTCACTTGGAGTCATGACTGGTACCTTTGAAACGCTGCTCCAGGAGAACCAGCAAGCCCTCAATGCCGCCAACCGCTCGCTTAACCTGACCACGGCGCTGGCCACTTTCGCGGCGCTGGCGGTTGGAATCTTTGTCGCCATTTTCCTGAGCCGCGGCATTTCCGCCTCCTCGCAAGCCGTTTTGAACCAGGCGGAAGCCATCGCCGCCGGCGACTTGACCCGTGACGACCTTAAAATCCGCACC
>JBGPFV010000102.1:0-7931 GCA_041483535.1 Terriglobia bacterium
GAATCGTTGTGCCCTGTTTCTCCTGGCGTTGCTGCTGGTCGGGGTCGCCGCACCTTTGTACGCCCAGTCAAACATTTCTGTGTTTGCTACTGGTTTCAATAATCCGCGCGGTCTGAAGTTTGGCCCCGATGGCAACCTCTATGTTGCCGAAGGCGGTGCGGGTGGCAGCCTCTCAACCGTCGGCCGGTGCAGGCAAGCGGCTGGTGTCGGCCCATATACCGGCGACTTTACGGCGCGCATCTCCAAGATAGCTCCCAACGGAACCGTCTCAACGGTGGTGGATCATCTACCCTCCAGCCAGACCAGTGTCGATACAGGCAGCTTGGTGAGTGGCGTCGCCGATGTCGCCTTCGCGAATGGGACGTTGTACGCCGTGCTGTCAGGCGCCGGGTGCTCGCACGGCCTCGCCGGCACCAATAACGGCGTGCTCCGCATTAATTCGGATGGCAGTTGGACGCAGATCGCCAATCTCAGTGCCTTCCAGAAGGCCCACCCGGTGGCGAATCCCGAGCCTGACGATTTTGAACCGGACGGCACCTGGTACGGCATGGTCACCGCGCACGGAGTCCTGTACGCCGTCGAACCCAATCACGGTGAACTCGATGCGATCACGACCACCGGAAGCATCAGCCGAGTCTCTGACATCTCGCTCATTCAGGGCCACATTGTTCCCACCGCCATTGCCTACAACGGAATGAACTTCTTTGTCAGCAACCTCGACACGTTCCCCATCAAGGACGGCTCGTCGAAGATCATGAGAATTACACCGTCTGGCAGTCTTACCACGGTCGCCATCGGCTTCACGACCGTTCTGGGACTGGCCTTCGACCGCAACGGCCACCTCTATGTGCTGGAAAACACGACCGGCAATCCTTTCCCCACCCCAGGCACGGGAAAGGTGGTTCGAATCGATGGCAAGAACCTGACAACCGAAATTGCTACCGGCCTCTTCTTGCCCACGGCCATGACGTTTGGACCTGACGGCAACTTGTATGTCTCCAACATCGGCTTCGGTCCGCCGCCGGTTGGACTCGGGCAGGTGCTGAAGATCACTGTACCGGCAAACTGAAATCCGTTTGTCGCTCGCCGGCGCCTCTACTGTTCAGGGGCGCCCGCTTTTTCTGCTGGTGTGTGCTGCAGGGTTTCGGGCAGTCTCGCTGGCGCCAAGAGCTCTTTACTTCTGCAATCTAACTTTTTCTTTCAACCTTAACGTCAACCTCACTCTCCCAGCCAATCCGCGTACGGTTTCATTGACTCGACGTGATCGAACACAATCTTGATCGCAGCCGTGATCGGAATCGCGAGCACCAGTCCGATTGCGCCCCAGATCGCTCCCCAGAACAGCAGCGCGATCGTCACCGCCAGCGGATTGATTCGCAGGCGGCGCCCCAACAGCTTTGGATAGAGAACATTTAGCGCGAAAAGATGCAGTCCGACCACGCAGAACACCACCACCAGCAGGCTTCCCGCCTCCAGTTGTCCCAGGCCGACCAGGATCGGCGGCACCATGGCCAGCACGATTCCAAGGTACGGCACCAGGCTCAGGAAGCCGCTGAGAAAGCCGACGAAATAAAAAAACGGAACTTGCAGCAATCCGAAAATGGCCACGCTCACGCCCGAAATCAGCAATCCGATCAGCAGATTCCCCACAATGAAGCTCTGCAACATCTTCCCGATCAGTCCCAGCGTCACGAACGCCGTATTCCGGTGCTGCATAGGAAACAGCATCACCGTGGCCGAACGCGCGTGGCTCTGCCAGGTCAGCAAAAAGTAGGCCAGGAACGGAACAAACACCGCTGCCAGCAGGATGTCGGTCAAAGTGCCGGCTCCGCGCGTAAGCACGTCCGACCAACCATGCACCTGCCGCACCGGCACAACATTCGAGGGTTCCGGGGCGCTCACCGCCTCGCCCGTCTTCGCGATCTTTTCCGCCCCCTGCCGGAAGGGCTGCAGGATGGAGCGGATCTTCTGCGAATACTTTGGAACGTTGTCGGCGAAAATAACGGCTTGGTTGTAAGACGCAGAGCTGATGCCATAGATCGCCGCCAGCAGCGCGACCATACCGATCAGCGCCGCCAGGGCTCGCGGAACGTGTAGATACTCCAGCGCTTGCACCACCGGAGAGAGAGTGAAGCTCAACAGAATGGCAAAGAACAGCACCGCCAGCACCAACTCGCCGTAGTACGCGAACATAACGATCAAGCCGATGCCAAGCAGCGTCAGCGACCAGTGATGCCCGCTCCGTGCTTCAGGGGTCTCCATACTGTGTTCTTGCTCTCCTTCTACTGTGTTCTTGCTCTCCCTCAACCGACTGGCCCACAATTTTGCCTGACTGCCGCCGGAATTGCATCCTCGGACTTGCACCACCCCCTGGAATTCGTATCAGGGTATAGCTTTAGCGATGCCGTTACCTCTTCAAAATCAGTCGCCCCTTCAGGGGCCGACATCAAAATCAACCGTCACCATAGGCGGTTAGGCTTCTAAACCTTCGCGGACCGTCGTGTCTTTTGTGGTTGATGAATTTAGGACATCGCCAAAATTGCGGAAGTAGGAAGCTTTCCACCTCTGCCATCTACAATGGACGGATGCACGCACCTGGCACGCCCGTCCACAGCCGTATCCTCGCCCTCGATGTCGGCTCAAAAAGAATCGGCGTTGCCGTCACCGATCCCTTGCGCATCACCGCGCAGGGATTGGATACGATCCAGCGCCAGAACAAACGCCGCGATCTGGAGGCCCTGGCACAAGTGCTGGCGAAATACGAAGTCCGGGAAATTGTGGTCGGCCTGCCCCTGCGCTTAAGCGGCGCCGAAGGAATTCAATCGGAAAAGATGCGCCGTTTCGCCGACGATCTGCACGCCCATTTCGGTCTGACCGTTCATCTGTGGGACGAGCGTTGGACCTCAACCGAAGCCAACCGCCTGCTGCGCGAAACCGATCTTTCGATCAAGAAGCGTGGGCAAGCGGTGGACAGGATGGCCGCTATCCTGATTCTTCAATCTTGGCTCGAAGCCCACCCCGCCCACTGAGCGTTCTGTAACCAGCCCCGGAGGGGCGTCCGACCCTAGCCCGGCGCTTCAGCGCCGGGAAAAGTGGGGAATTGCTTCAAGTCCCGGAGGGACGACTGAGTCCTCACGCACACACTTTCAACCCCTGCGGGCCATGCAGCCTGCTCCCAGAACCGTTTATGAGCCCGTCCCTAGTGCAGAAGCGCCAAGTCCGGAGTCACCGACTTGCCGTCCAGGTAAAAACTGACCGCGCCCTCCGCGTCGGTGCGATAGGTTTTCACCCCGGCCTGCTGTAGCCGCTGCAGCACTTCGCGCCGCGGATGCCCGTACACATTTCGCGCGCCGACAGAAATGACCGCAAAGCGCGGATGCACCGTCGCAAGCAGATCGGCGGAAGTCGCGCTCGCGCTTCCGTGATGCGCAACCTTCAGCAGCATCGCCTCCGGATGCTCTTCCACCACCCGCCGCTCCACCGAACGTTCGGCGTCGCCCTCCAGCAAAGCCGTCGTGCCGCCAAAAGCGGCCGTAAACACCAGGCAATCGTCGTTCGCCCGCATCGACCCGGTGCTTTGGTCGCGCCCGGGAGCGAGCATGTGGAAATGCGTTCCGCCATAATCGAACGTATCGCCGTCTTTCTCCACCGAGATTTTCATCCCTGCTGTCCGGGCTTGCAAAACGATCGGAGCCAATTGCCCCACCGGCTTGTCGATACTGATCCACAGTTCACGCGGGTGGAAATTCGCCATCACCGCGGGCATTCCGCCGAGGTGGTCGGCATGCGGATGCGTGATCGCGACCACGTCCAGGCGATCGATGCCGCGATTCCAAAGATAAGAAGAGACCACCTGCTCGCCGATATCGAAGTCGGAATGCATCCACAGTGGAATGCCTCCGGCATCGATGAGCAGCGTGCGGCCCTCAGGCGTGACCAGCAGAATGGAATCGCCTTGCCCAACATCAATGGCCGTCATCTCCATCACCCCCGCGCGAAGGTGAGGACGAGAAGGGACAAACGCGATCCACCCCGCAACGCCAAACAGCAACCCCAGGGAAGCAAACACGGCCAGGCGCGTGCGACGGATTTGCGCCGCGAACATGGCGAGCGCCAGCGCGGCAAGCCAGGCCAGGATCATCGTGAGCGAGGGCATGGCCACCCGCAGGTCGGCGATCGATCCTAAGAAACTCGGGGTTCCGCCGACCTGGGCCTTTCCGAGCCAGTGCACCGTTCCCGCAATGCCCTCGAGCGCAATGCCGGAAATCCAAACCGCGGGCTGAGCCAGTGTGGTCGAGATGTATCCCAGGCCGACGGCGGCGGCGGCGCTCGGCATCAGCACCTGGGTAAGCGGAATCACCGCCAGGTTGGCCGGCATTCCCATGGTGGTCGCACGATGAAAGTAATACGCCATGAGCAACGCCAGTCCCGCCTGCATCAGCGCTGAGATGAAGATCAGTTCGCCCGCGCCAATTACCACCCGCATCAAAATTGCGGGCAGAGCCAGACTGAGGCGGTTGCCGATGAATCTCTTCAGACGCCCTGCCAGCATCCGCAGATCGAGCCGGAACTGCGCCACCTCGGGAGCAACGTGCAAATCGTAGCTCGCCGCTTGCAACCCCCGTAGACCCTGCGCGTAAGGCAGCGTGGTCCGTTCGAGGATAGGCGAGCCAATGCCCGCAATGATGAAGACCGCAAGAAACGTCAGCTGAAAACTGGCGCCCAACAGGGCATGTGGATCGGCGATCAGAATTCCCAACGCCGCCGCGCCAATCGCGTTCATCATGTTGCGCCCGCGATACAGCAGGCGCGCGCCCAGGTATATCGCCAGCATCAGCGCGGCGCGCCACACCGGTGGACCGACTCCCACCACGAACGCGTACGCGAACGAGACCACCACGGTCGTGATGGCCGCCACCGCGGGATCCACGCGAAACTGCCGCAACGCCCAGAAAATAGCGAACGCCAGGATGCTCAGGTTCATCCCGGAAACCACCAGCACGTGATACGTGCCCGAGCGTTGGTACTCGGTGCGCGTCGCGTTGCGCAAGAACGATTCTTCGCCGAGAACCATGGCGTCCATGAGCTCGGCCTGCGACGCGGGCCATAGCTGGTGAATTTTGGCGATGATGCTGGCATGAACGCGCGTCCGCCAGAGTTGAATCCGGCTGCCGGAAAACCCGGGGAGCCGCTCAAGGTCCCCGGCCTCCGCCGACCCCAGCACGCGAATGCCGTTGTCGCGTAGATAGCCTTCATAATCGAAAGCCCCAGGATTGCGGTAATTGCGCGCCGGATGCAGCTTCGCGCGAATGCGCAGCCGCGTGCCGTAGGTAAGAGCAAGTGGAGCGACGGGCGTCTCGCCCGTCCCGCGCGCACCATCAGCAGCATCGAGGCCGGGCGGGGACGCCCGGCGCTCCATTGTCTCGGAATTCTCTACTTTTTCGTAAATCGCAAGCCGCACCCCAGCCCGCACCGGCCAGCTCTCGCCCGGGCTCGCGATCTCTTCCGTTTCTACATCTATCGATTCACGAATCGACCGCGGGCCCGCCGCCCGCGCATATCCCTCGCGAATCACGTGCCCTGTCAATGTGAGTGCACGCCCATCCGCTAGGGCAAGAATGCGCTCATCTTCCTGCCGTAGTTCGACCGGCCGTTGACCGCGTATCTGAATTAGAAGAGCGCCCAGAAGAAACCACGCGCCCAAAGAGAGCGCCTTGGCCAGCCAGGCGCGCTTACCAAGAAACCACGACGCCGCCAGGACGAAGGCCACGACCGCGATCACCCACCACGATGGCGGCCGCCAGGCGCGCACCCCTGTCCACAGGCCGAGTGAAAACGCCAAGGCCGCCCAGAACAACGGCTGCCGTGGCGGTTTCTGCTCGTGCGTCATGGCTTTGATCTCCGGTGGAGAAAGTGCGGCTCGTCGAGCGGCGGCCACGTCTCGGGCCCAACTCGGCTACCAACAGTTAGGGCAAACGATAAAGACGGGCGGGACCCCTGCGCGTGTCGTACTCGCGCGGAGCCCCCGGCCACCCGTCTTCCAGGAGGAACTTGGACGACGTGAAAGCGGTCAGCGCGCCAGCAGCATCACCGATTCGATGTGAAACGTCTGGGGGAAGAGATCGAATAAGTGTGCTTCCTCGATGTGGTAGCCGGCCGCCAGCAGGGGGGCGAGGTCCCTGGCCAGCGTCGCCGGATCGCACGAAACATATCGGACACGGGGTGCTCCGAGTTCCACCAGAGAACGGATCACTGCAGAGCCGGCGCCGGTGCGTGGAGGATCGAGCACGACCAACTCCGGTCTGTTTCGCACCGGCCGCCTTCTCAGGTTGACGCTCCTCAGGTATTCCTCGGTTCGCGCGCCGACCGCTTTCACGTTCGCAGGCACATTCTCCACCAGGTCCCCATGCGATGTCTGTGACGCCTCTACAGCAAAAATGTGATGAAAGTTCCCCGCCAAAGCCACCGAAAATAATCCCACTCCGGCATACAGGTCGAGTGCGAGGTCTCCGCGCGCGTTGCCGGTCACCACCGAAACCAGTTCGTCGATCAAATGACGGTTGACCTGAAAGAAAGCTCCCGTGCTGACTTGATATTCGTGCTCCTTGGTTTGATAGCCAATGGTTCGATAGCGAATCGCCTTCGCGCCCGATTGCGCAAGAGGTTTCAGGTCCATCGGCGCGTCTTCTTCTGTCCGTTGTGGTGAAGATCGCCGCCGCGAAGAGAAAAACGTCAGGCCGCCAATTTCCGGCAACTCCCGCTCAAGTGCCTGCGCCCAGCGCAATAGATCTTTCTTGTCAGCCTCGCGTCCGCAGAATGCCCAGGCCAGCAACCGCTCATCCGCAGCGTCCGCGAACAGCTCAATCTCTTCCACTGCCGCCGGGCAGTTCAATCCGCCGAGCTCAACGAGGCGCGCCATCACCCGATTGAGCAGCGGCGAGCTGATCGGACATTCGCCGACCGGAAGAAATTCGTGCGAGCCGAACCGGAAGTATCCCAGCGCAAATCCGGAGCCCCCAGAACGGCCGGTCTTGCCGGTCTGGGGTGGAAACTCCGGCGCGCTCCGCACCTGCAGCCGCGTCCGGTTGCGGTAATTCCACGGAGGAGAAGGGTGCAACCGAATCTCCGACGTCAGTTCAATCTTCGCTATCCGTTGCAGCGTCTCGCGCAGAATCCCAGCTTTGAACTCCAGTTGCCGCTCGTAGGGAATGTGCTGGTAATGGCATCCGCCGCATTGGCGGAAATACGGACAGCGAGCTTCGACGCGATCGGGCGACGCTTCGATCAACTGCACCACCGAGCCGCGCGCGAATCCGGCCTTCTCTTGCCGGATCTCAGCCTCAACTCTTTCTCCCGGCAATACAAACGGCGCAAACACCGCCATGCTCCGTCCGTCCGCGCCGGACGGCGTGCGCGCCAACCCGTCACCGCCGTAGATCAGTTTTTCGATGGAAAGTAGCATCGGGTTTGATGTGTACAAAGAATAAATTTCTAATTGTCATCCTGAGCGAAGCGAAGGACCTGCTGTCTCGCGCTGCCAAGAAAGCAGGCCCTTCGGTAAGGATGACAGCGTTGAATCATGTCCCAAACTTGCGAGGCAAACTCTAGTGCATATAGAACAAACTCAGCCGCGGCACGCCGCAGCGCTCCAGCAGTCGCTTGCGCACATACTGCTTGTGCAGCTGTTCAACCTGCGCCGCCGTCATGTTCCGCCGGTAGGGAGCAATATCCCGATCCGCTTCCGCGCGAACCTTCACCAGATCTTCATCACGACTCGCGACCATCAGTACCGCGAACAGCTTTTCCTCCACCACCGTCAGCCGCCGCTCCAGATCTTCCAGCCGCGGAAGCTTTCCGGAGCTCTCGATGACCTCCGCCATTTCGCGCAGCGACGCTGCTTCGCCCTGCGCCAGCTCTCCAGTCGCGAAGCC
>JBGPFV010000103.1:0-7913 GCA_041483535.1 Terriglobia bacterium
GCGGGAAGCCAGAATTCGCTTCTTGATGGTCTCGTAGTCGGCGACCTTGGCCGCATCGCCCATCGCCGAAAACATCATGGCCTGGGTTCCCTTCTGGTCGAGAATGCTCCACACCGGCGAACCATCGACGGCCGACATCTGGTCGGTCATCACGGAATTCGAATCGAGCGAAGGGCGCTTGCCGTCGCGGGTATCGAGCGCGCTGTGCAACGAGGCGGGAGTACCGAAGGCCAGCGTGTTGTCGTCGAGAAAGGTCATCACTAGACCGTTATCCATCGGGTAAAGGACGGCGGTGCCGTACTTGGTGCCCGCGATCTTCTTGACCCTCATCTTCTTGAGAACCGCTTTGGCGGAAAACGATCCCGCCGCCACGCCGATGGTTTGAATGCCCACCTTCTCGGTACGGAAGGACGCGAAGTTGAGTTGCTCGAGATCGTGGTCGGCGTCAATGCCGATGCCTTTCAGTGCGGTCTCGAGGTCCTTCAAGTTGTCGGGCAGCACTTGCGCTTTGAGCGCCTGCGCGGTGGGCGAATCCTTGAGCGCCCGGTAGTCGACGCCGATCAATTGCTGCAATTCAGAAGGCACCATGGAACGCGCCGACGATGCGATCGGCATGGCGAAGCCAGCCGTTGCGCACAGAAGCATAACGCCAAAACACAAATTCTTCATAGAATTCCTCAAAATGCAGCCCTCGAAACGAAGTCCTCAAAGTGGGGTCTGCCCAATTTAGATGCAAAACGCACGTTGGAGGTCTTTGGCAGACTTCAAGCTGCTGTGTTCCAAGTTTAGTCCCTAATTCGGACCACAGGACGTAACTAAAGTGCGTCCGCCTCGGCAAGTCGTAGAACGCTCGAATCGCGGGAGTTTGCGTGGAAGATGGAAGGCTCGGAGTGAGCCCCTGACCGCGCCATCTTCTTTTTTCTTAGAATCGAACCGGGTGACCGGGCTTGCCGTGGGGCCGAGCCTTGGATGCGCCGGGGCCGATTCTGACTTCCTCCGATCTGACTTCCATCGGCAGATCGGATAGCTTCTGGGGTTCATCCGCTAGATACCATGTCCTCGCGCCAGCGCGACTCACGTCGCTGTTCCCCGCAACCGAGGTCCTATACATCCTTGAGCCGCGTCTAACTCTTCGTCATCGTGAAGGTCCCCGAACCCTGGCAGCCGGTTGGGTTTCCGCCACTAAGAGTCCAAGAACCGGCGATCGTGTTCCCATTCGCTGTTCCCGTCAGCATCAGCGTGTTGCCACTCGGCGATCCAGACATTACCTTGAAGTCAAACTGGCCCATCACGTTGCCATTAAAGTCTCCGGTGAAGGCGAACGACCCGCTCTCCGTCTCTCCCGATACAAAACACGGCCCGTTCGTCGAGAAACTGAATTGGCTGACGCTTAGGGTCCCGTCGCTGTTTACCACGAGTGATGTTCCGAAGCTGAAATTCGTGTCGGTGAGGACCGCGGTCCAGGTCCCATTAATGTTTCCCTTGGAGCCATTCGAGCCACACCCGACAAGGGTCAAGACCCCCGCCACTAACCATGCCACTGCAAGCTTCTTCATAAATGAGGGCCCCCTTTGGTGATTTTGGAAGTCGGCACTAGTTCGTCACTAGTGGAGATGCCAACTTGACCGTCAAGGGATGTCAGGAGTTTTTCTTGGCCGGCACGGTTGGCGCCATCAATGACTTCTCTCGTAGAGCTGCACTCTTAGAAATTGTGTCAGAATCGTGATCACGAAAGATGTTCACTCTTGCTCATAATTGGGTCGGCAAGTGGACATTTGGAAGGAATGAGACTGACGCGCCTCCAGTGTGAAAAATCGCGATTTCACCAGCAATATGGAAGCGGATTCATGCTATGAGTTCTGGAGTGTGTTTCATAAATGCCTTTCAGCTTCGAAGCGCGGCCCTCAGGGGCTTGAAGCCCGCATTTTCTTGGCCCTGCGCGGCACGGCTGAAGCCCTCCACCCCAGCAGGCGAAACCCGCGCCTGCCGGGGGCCCCGGCCGTGCCCTGCCCGAAACCGTTTATGAGAACAGTGCTAGCCTTTCAGCGCCGACGCGCGCTTCTGCGTCTCGCTCGCAAGCGCCTTGTCCTCCCGTCCTGGCGAATCAAGGATGGGTAGGGGCGGTAGTGTCCTTAGGGACTTCTTTCTCTGCTTCCTTAAAAGTCCGAACTAAGCGGAGCATTGCGTCTGCCGCCTTAAGTTGGTCTTCAAGGGACAGGGCGGTCTTGCTGGGCTTACTTTTCAGGTAGCCATAGTTCTCAATCGGCGTACCTGATGCTTGCGTCGTGTCGATGTTCACATAGACTTCACCGAGCAGCCCCGCAGTGTTGGTTTCTGCGATTGAGTCCTTCGGAATCCTGATTTCATAAGTTGTAGCCAGCACCATCTCGACTTCCGCTGGGCAATTTTTGTTCTGCGGGTCGGCTCGAACACTGCGGACCGTCCCCACCTCGACTCCAGCAATGCGGACCGCAGCGCCCACACGAAGTCCGCCAGCATCGTCGAAGCAGGACTTGATGTCATGTCGGGAATAACGGAGTGGCTTAATAAACAGACTGCCGATGGCAGCGAGGCCAACGATCACCATCAGCAGCAGGACCGATTTTCTGAGCATGATTACACCTTCAGCGCCGCTGCCCTCTTCCTTGTCTCCGCCACAAAACCCGCGTCCTTCAGCGAATCAAGATTGATCTCGACGTTCGCGAGCGCGCCTTCGAGGGCGGCTTTGGCCAGAGCGATTGCGGTCGTGAGATCGGACTTCATGTTAGGGTTGGTGATCGGCTTCAGAGTGCTGGCGATCTTCGCCACCTCGACTACTTTTTCGGCGACGCCTAGAGGCACGCTGGTCGCCTGTTTGAGAGCGGCGCTGATCGCGGCATCGCCATCCGAAGATTCCTTGGCCGACTTGTAGGCTTTCATGACGACGTTGTAGGACTCGGCATCGGCGTCAATCGCAGACTTCAGTTCCTCGCGAAGTTGGCTGAGTCTGGCGATGGCTTCGCTGAGCTGCTTTTCGTACTGCAGATAAGCTTTCTTGCCGCGCGACATGGACGCGACCATGCCCGCAAGTCCGGCAGCCATGGCGCCGCTGGCGGCGGCGGCGCTGCCTCCTCCGGGCGTCGCGGTGGGAGCGGCGAGTTGTTCGATGAAGGGCTCGACTCCAGCGCGCAGGCCGCCGACGGCCATCTTGCCGCTCATCACTGCGGCCAGGCGGTTTTCCAGAATGAGCGAAGAATCGAAAGTTTCGACTTGCAGAAACCATTCCGCCGCCTGCTCTAAAGCCCGCTTCGGAATCAGTCCGACGATCTCACTTGAAACCGGAATCACGCCGTAGCGCGCGGCCTCGCGTTTTACGAATTCGAAGACGCGGTGGACGGGAGTCTGCTCGAAGTCGGTGAGGTTCATCGAGACCTGAGCCATGCCGCGTACCAGGAATCCGGCGCCCTTGACGAAGCGCAAACCACCGGTCGAAAAACGCACGGCCTTCGCGATTTTCTTGGCAATGCCGACGTCGGGCGTATTGAGGAAGACGTTGTAGGCAACGAGAAATTTGCGCGCCCCGACGACGGTCGCTCCGGCCGTGGGGTGCACGCGAGGCTCGCCAAAATCGGGCTTGCGCGCGGGATTGGTCGCAATGTCGTCGCGGATGCCTTCGAACTGGCCGCGGCGAATATTCTCCAGGTTCTGACGTTCGGGCGTGGCGGCGGCAGCTTCGTAAAGATAGACCGGGATCTGGAAGCGTTTCGAAATCTCGGCTCCCACGTGGCGCGCCATGGCGACGCAGTCTTCGATGGTGACGCCGTCGATCGGGATAAAAGGAATAACATCGGCGGCTCCCATGCGCGGGTGTGCGCCCTGATGTTTGGTGAGATCGATCAACTCGGCAGCTTTCCCTACCCCGCGAATGGCCGCTTCCTGAATGGCTTCACGCTCGCCTACCAGGGTAATGACGCAGCGGTTGTGGTCGGAATCCATCTCCCGGTCGAGGAGATAGACGCCGGGAATCTTCATGGCTTCGATAATGGCATCTACTTTGGCCGGGTCGCGGCCTTCGGAAAAATTAGGAACGCATTCAACCAGAGTGCTGAGCATAGCGAGAAGGATAACGGGGGGTGGTTGGGTCAGGCAACTGGAGGCGTTTGACGAGGTGAACGAAAAAGCTGCGCCCGCTCGCGCCTAGCGCTAGTGCCGCGATCGCGTGATGGTCACTGCCGTCGATCCAAGCTGGCCGGTGGAAAGCCGGGTACCCCCACCCGGAGGGACGGGCGAAACGCCCGTCCCTCCACCGTATGAATCATCTCGCGGTATCGCTACCAGAGCTTCTGCTTCGGTGAGCCATGTATTATGCGGATGTATGACGCGCAAGATGGCTTCGTCACGCCGACCGACGATTGGCGTGTTTGACTCCGGCGTGGGCGGCCTGACGGTTCTCCGCGCGTTGCTCGATCGCATCCCCGACGCCGACTATCTTTACTTTGGCGATACCGCCCGCCTTCCCTACGGATCGAAATCCGCGGCCACGGTCGCGCACTACGCGGTGGGAGCGGTGCGTTTTTTACAGGATCGGGGAGCGGAACTGCTGGTCATCGCCTGCAACACGGCGACCGCGCTGGCGCTCGACGAGATCAAAGCGGCGGCGGGAGTGGAAGTGATCGGCGTCGTCGAACCGGGGGCGGAAGCCGCGGCGGCGGCCAGCCGGAAGCGCAATGTGGTCGTCATCGGCACCGACGCGACCATCCGCAGTCATGCCTACCGGCGCGCGCTTGAAGCCCGCAAGGTCGCGGTGCGGGAGAAGGCTTGTCCTCTGTTGGTGCCGCTGGTCGAAGAGGGGTGGGTGGAGCATCCGGTGACCGAACAGGTGGCAAGGATTTATTTGTCGGAAGCCTTTTCACCGGAAGTTCTTTCGGAAGTTCCTTCAGAAGACGCGCGCGATGCCGACGTGCTCCTCCTCGGCTGCACCCACTATCCGCTGATCAAGCCCCTGTTGCGGCGAGTGGCGCCGGAATACGTCGCCATCGTGGACTCGGCCGAGTCGACGGCGCTAGAGGTGGCGCATCAACTGCAGATCGAATCGCTGTCGTCTTCAGCAAGAAGCGAGCGAAGAGGCGTTCCCCAGCTCAAGTTCTTCGCGACCGATTCGGCGGAGAAATTCAGGAAGATGGGAACGCGCTTCCTGGGGCTTCCGGTGGAAGATGTGTTGCATGTGGATTTGAAGGAGTAGGAGGGCGGAGAAGCTCTCGCTTTTGACCAGTTTTCCCCCGGCCACCAGAGCCGTGCTGCGCACGGCTTGGACGGGCGGGACGCCCGTCCCCACACTCAGTACAAACGGAATTCGACTTCGATGTTGACCGCCACCGAAACTGCCTTGCCATCTTTTTTGCCGGGCTCGAAACGCCAGGTCTTTACAGCTTCAATCGCCTTCTCATCCAGTCCCAAGCCCAGGGTTCGTTGCACGCGGATGTCGCGCGTCCGGCCATCGGGCCCCACGATCACATACAGAACGCAGGTCCCTTGATATTTTGCCTTCCTGGCTTCTTCGGAATACTCCGGGTCAGGATCGTAAATCTTCCGGGGAGCCGAGACTCCGCCGCCCACGTGGAATACTCCACCACCGGTGCCGCCGCCGCTGCCCGGGCCGTATCCAGGCCCCGAACCGGAACCGACACCGCCACCGCTGCCCGAGCCAATGCCGCCGCCGTAGCCAGTTCCATTCGATGGCACCGACGGCAGACGCGAAAGCGGATCGCCCAGGTCGGGCATATTGGGCTGCTGCAGGTGAATATCGGGAGGAACCACGATGGTCGGGGGAACTTCGAGCTTCGGATGCAGGTTGCGCACCACGGCCAGCGGCGGAGTAATCTGCTGCATCGACTGTTTGGGCAAACGGCCCGGCGATGCTTGCAGTTTGTCGCGATCGCCGCCACCACCGCCACCGCCGCTCATGGTCTTCGAAGCCGGCAGAGCGGGAAGGTCCTCGGGCGCAATCAGCACGACCGTTTCTTTTGGCTTGGCGACGTCGATGATTCTGCGGCCCAGGTAGGTAGCTCCAATGATAGCCGCCACGGCCAGCACGTGGATGACGGTGGAGCCGGCGGCTCCGCGTCCTTTGTAGTTGTAGAAGCCCCAGATGTCGCGCACCGGGATCGGCTTCGAGGTCAGGACCAGCGGCGGCAGTTTCTTGGGGAAAAAGAAATCGTCAATATTGCGGAACAGGGATTTCCAGAGAGGCTCGTCCAGAGTCCGATTGATCAGGAGAAGATGCAGCTCGGGTTCTGGACCTAACGCTGGTGGATTCTGCTGTATTTCCAGTTCTGGCATATTTTCCCGAGCACTAACCCCAAGCTCACGGTACAGACGATCGCTGATTTAGATGCTTGAGCGCTCCTCAGAGTTAGCAAAAGTGTTAGCAAAAGAGTCCGCAAAAAGATCGCTGGTAAAGCGGACCAGTCCACGCGCCCCAACGTTCCCCAGTCCGTTAGATGCGTGCAGGCTGCAATCTGTTAAAAATTGTACACGCTTTTGGGCGAGGGGAAAGAGTACTTTTCGAATTCCTTCCCAGTGCCGGCCAACCGAATAGACCTGTCCTTCCGCGCTCCCTATATAATGAAAAGATTCAATCGGTTGGGAGAACCTTGCAAGTGCCGACGGACCTGAAATCCACCATCAATCTGCCCAAAACCGGCTTCCCCATGAAGGCGGGGCTGCCCCAGAATGAGCCCAAAATCCTGGCTCGGTGGGAGCAGCAGCGGATCTACGACCGCATCCGCGAAGTCCGTAAGGGCGCGCCCACCTATGTGCTCCACGATGGACCTCCCTACGCCAACGGGCCCATCCATCTGGGCACGGCGATGAATAAATGCCTGAAGGACTTCATCGTCAAGTCGAAGAACATGGCCGGCTTCGATTCGCCCTATGTTCCGGGATGGGACTGCCACGGACTGCCCATCGAGATCAAAGTCGATCAAATGCTCGGGGGCAAGAAACTGCAGATGGCCGCGGTCGATGTGCGCAGCGAATGCCGCAAGTACGCTGAAAAATTTCTCGACCTGCAGCGCTCGCAGTTCAAGCGCATCGGCGTATTTGGACGGTTCGACCGGCCCTATTCCACCATGACGCCGCAATACGAAGCGGCGGTGCTCGACATTCTTTATCGCTTTCTGGAGAACGACTTCGTCTACAAGGGATTGCGTTCGGTGTACTGGTGCGTGTTCGACGAAACGGCATTGGCGGAGGCTGAAGTCGAATACGAAAACCACACCAGCCCGACGGTGTGGGTGAAGTATGGGTTCGCGGGCGATCCGGCTTCGCTCGACGCGGCGCTCAAGGGCAAGAAAGTTTCCACCATCATCTGGACGACGACGCCCTGGACGCTGCCGGCGTCGATGGCGGTGGCGTTCCATCCGGACGAAGAATACGTGGCGCTGGAGGCTGGCGACGATGTATACATTGTCGGCGCCAGGCTCGCGGCAGTGACGCAAGAAAAGACTGGACTGGAATCGGCGCGCGAGATCGCCCGCTTTCCCGGTCGCAAGCTGGAATATGCCGAGTTCCAGCATCCCTTTCTCGACCGCAAAGTTCTAGGCGTGCTGGCCGACTACGTCACCATGGATACTGGCACCGGCGTAGTTCATACCGCTCCCGCGCACGGCGCCGAGGACTTCGTCACCGGCCAGAAATACAAGATCGATCCCACCTGCAACGTGGATAGAGCGGGCATCATGCGCCACGGACTGCCGGAGTACGAAGGCAAACGGGTCTTCGACGCCAACGCTCCCATCGTCGAACTACTGAAGACGCGCGGCGTGCTGATGCACTCCGAACCAATGGAGCACTCGTATCCCCATTGCTGGCGGTGTCACAACCCAATCATCTTCCGCGCGACCGAGCAGTGGTTCATCGGCATGGACACTCCC
>JBGPFV010000104.1:0-7877 GCA_041483535.1 Terriglobia bacterium
AACGGGAAAAGCGATCCAGTTGGTTCCCACCAAAATAGGCGAAGGCCCATCCGCCCTTGGTGAACTTTCCTATGTAGTAATCCTTGTTGAAATCGGCGTTGTAGAGTGTGTAGGCCTTCTGCGGCGGCTGGACCAACAAGGTGGTTGGTGTCGGCGTGTCCGAGGGCGAAGAAGAACATGGGTATGGCGGCTGGGTCACCAAAGGACATCCGAATGGTCTCCAGCTAATGCGCTGGCCCCGCGTCCCATGAGCGCTGAACACATAACCTTTGTAAGTGTACTTTATCTCGATGCCCGGAAGCACGGTCACCCCGTTCCGGGGCAGCACGTATTGCTTGTCCGCGTCGCTGGTTCTGTGAAAGTACTCATAAGACAAATAAGTCGACGCCGTCATGCTGAGATGCGTGGTGGCCTGCCAGGAGGCCCGCAGGCCGGTGGTCTCGCCCCATGTCCATACGTCTCCTTGCTTCAATTCCTGGTTGTTGCTGTAAATGCGGTTCTCGCCGGGCAGTCCGGAGAGTGCCAGGTCCCATGCCAGGCGGAACTTGGGTCGGTACTGCTTCGAGAGATCGGAGACCAGGATGGGTCCGGCAAAGAAAGTGGAAAGCTGCGCGCCGGTGTTCCGGAAATTGAAATCGGCGATGCTGATGCCGGCAAATGGAATGGGATAGTTGAACGTGCCTCCGTACAGGGCTCCGCCAACGAGGGACCTTATACGCGTCTCCTTTTTCTCGACCAGGACGCGTTCGTCGCCTTTCTTTTCCAGCGACCGCAGTCCCTGGTCGGTGTCGCGGTACATGGGATCTTTTGAACTGTGCTCGGCTAGCAAGTCGTCATTGAACTGCGCGGTATTATTGATCATGTAGTCGGAATACTGCACCGTCCTCTGCAGCACAAAATCGCGTCCCGCGGCATTCAGCAACTGTTGTGCGGAGATCGACCGCAGCAGGTTGAACTGATTACCCTTGCCGTCCGGGACTAACTCAAAATTCTGGGTTTCAACGTTGACCAGGACGTTGCTCTTGGAACCCCGTTGGCTCAGGGACTGCCTCACCTCGCGAAAGGTCGTGCCGTCGATCCACACTTTGCCGCTGTAAAGGTTCTCGTCTGCGGCGAGGGGTTCGACCCCCACCACATAGCACATGGCGCCATTGACTTGCTCCGTACCCAGAAGCTTGTACTTATAACGCTCGTTGAGCTTCAATTCGAGAGGTTGCGTCACCACCTTCTCGGGCTCGATCTGCGGCAGCGGGAACTCGTGGTTCTTGCCGAACTTCACGCCGTTGACGTAAAGCTCGCGCTGGGCAATTTCCATCTGGCCCGCCCGGTTGAAAAACTGCTTGAGCCGCATGGAGATGTCGAACCCCGGACCGAGATTGGTGCTCTCAAAGTGCAGGTTCATGAAACTGGAGGCCATGTAGTTATCCAGCTTCTTCTTCTGCGCCTCGCGGTACTGTTGCCAGCGGGCTATGATTTCCTCGACTTTGAGTTCGACGCCGCCCTTTACCTCCACCGAGCTATACACCGTCTTGTCGGCGTCGCCCCGCTTGTGGATGTAAATCAAGGCGTGCTCGCTGGTGCAAGCGCAAGTCTGGGCAAAGCCCTTGCCGGTCTTGACCGGTTCGCTTGCCGGGAGCCGGGCGCCCGTGGCAGGGTCGTACCACTGGATCTCGAATTGTTCTGGTTCCGTGGCAGCGGCCTGAAGCCGGACCGTCTTCGGGTGGTCGGGGCTGGCATTCACCTGCGCGACAATCACCAGGTCCGGTGACTCCCCGCCGCCGAACCAATGGTGTCCCTCGTTTCCCGCGCCCTCTATCGCAATACGGAACGGCGAGGTTGCGGAATCCGCCGGGAACATGTTGCCGGGAATGTAATGCGTCAGAAAGGTGTTCACGGCGCACACTCGATCCGCGGAGGTGGCGTCTGGAGGCTCTGACCAGACGATTTCGACGGAAGTGCCCGTGGCCGCGAGCGCGGCGGTCAGATAGGGCGTGGGAGCCGCGGACATTTCGGCGTCTAACTTGAGAATGAGGGGCTTATTCAGCGCCTGCTCGGCGATCCACGTAGCGTCCTGGCGCCAGGTTTGGGAATAAGTCGTGCCCAGCAAATCCGAATAGGTGGCAAGCCGGATTACTATGTCGCCGTGCCGGCCAACAAACCCGGGCTGGAAAACAAATGCCAGACGCAAGCGAGCGTTGCTGGCCTTCGCGGTCACCCCCAGGCGCAGCAGGGCGAACGCGAACAGATCGGGAGCCGTCATCGGTTCCTTGATTTCCACAATGAGTCCGCGGACTGCCGGGTCTGACAGAGGCGCCGCTTTCAGGAAGGCGTCAACCCTCTCGGTCATTTGTTTCTCAGTTTCCTGACCGGTAAGGGAGCCGGATTCTGCGGCCACGTGCAGCCAGACCTCCGATCCCTCGGGCATGCTCTGGAGGGCCCGTGCTTGCTCTTCGAAAAGGGCGGCGGGGCTTGCGTCACCGGCAACCTGGAAGAGCACGGGCGGCAACACTATCAACTTGCCGGGGAGCGCGCACTGTTCCGCGGCCTTCACGCCTGCGGCAAGATTCTGGTCCGCGGGAATCGAGATGGCAGCCTTGGGTAAGCCGGCTGTCGCTGTGCGAGGTAAGAACACAAAAATAGAAAACAGAAGAAGAGCGGCAAGTCGCCTCAAACCTGCCACCTTGGAGGAAGGCAGTGCTGCCAAGTCAGGCGATGATTTCATTGCATTGTCCTTGGTAAGTCAGATTATTCAAATGTCTATGATGCGTTGCGGGATAATTGCGTTTTATTAATAGCATGTGGTGAGACTCCAGCACCCAAGAGCAGCGCTTGAGAGGTCCGGAAACAATCGGCAAGGGCGCAAGAAGCTCACCTCGGGCGCTAAAGCGCGGACACACTTTCAACGACTTACGGCACGACTGAAGTCGTGCCCTTCCCAACCGCGTAAAGCTACTCGGCTTGAGTTGGCCGCTCGCTTTCACGCACCGCGCGATTGGCATCGCTCAACGTTGCGGCCCGGGCGAGGGGTTGTTTTCGAGCCGAACTGATTCCTCGGCATTGCGGAGTCTGGCACCCGCGTTGTAATTGCAGAACGGAATCAGTTGTCCATCGGTGGCGACATACTGAATAATACAGCGCTTCAGGCGCCGCAAATTGTAACTGCGCGCATCCATGAAGTGCATGCCCGCCACGAATATGCCGTTGAAGCCTTTGTGAAACCAGCCGGCGGACCTTCCCTTCGACTTGTCCTCCCACCCTTCGATGCTACGCAGCATACGCTGGAACGTGAGTCCGGAGGGAGCCTTCCGCTTATCGAAACATTGCGCCAGCCGCGCGAACTGGCGGATGCGCGAAACCTGCCGCTCGATGATACCCCGGCCGGTATCCGGAGTCACCTCAACCATGCCGCGAAAGAAGCGGTCAAGGTCGAAGAAACTGCTAAGGCAGGTTGGCTTGTTGTCGTCGTCAACGTAGAAGAATGTGCCGAGCGAACAATGAGCGTCGCTAACCGGGGGAATCGTCGCGTCGCGGCGGACGCGGTCGAGGGCGCGGCTGATCAAGGATAACGAATTCAGCGGGAACCAATCGTCGGGGAAGCGAGTCAATCCAGTCTGGCGGCCAAACTCGCGGGCCATCGTCGCAAGGTTGAAAGGCTCGGAGTTCGGGTCCGCGACCTCGACCCGGCCCACATGCGCAGCCGGCTGAATACTGATCCCGGTGACGTGGCTGCTGTGTTCGAGGGCGAACTGGAAGATGGGTCCCAGCTGGTCGACGTTGACGGAGTTCATGATGGTCGGCACCAGCACGAGCCGCATGTTCGTCTTCTGGACATTGTTAACCGCGGCAATCTTCTTATCCAACAGCCGCTGGCCCCGCAATTGGAGATAGACCTCGTCGTTGACGCCATCGAACTGCAAGTACAGCGTGTGCAAGCCCGAATCTTCGCAGAGTTTCGCGTAGTCGGGGTGGACGAACCGGCTTCCGTTCGTGGCCACCTGGATATGCGTGAAACCCAGATCGCGAGCGGTGCCCAGGATGGCCGGAAACTCGGGGTGCAGGGTGGGCTCTCCGCCGGAAAACTGGATGTGGCGGCACGGCACCGGCCGATCCAGCAGCGACTGGAGCATTTTGCCCACCAGTTTCGTATCCAGGAAGTAGTGCTTTCCGTCGCCCGTGGCCTCCGCGAAACACATGGGACACTTGTAATTGCAGCGGTTCGTGATGTCGATTACGGCCAGGCAAGGCTCGTTGTGGCTGGCGGTGGCACAGTCGCAACCTTTTCCATCGGCGGGCGCGGCCTGCTCGGCATCGGGAAAGACCAGCTTGTTCCACTCGTCCAGCCTGCGGTACAAATCCGCATCGGAGAAGATCAGGGAGTCGGCGGATTCGTGGCAGGAACACTGCGGACGCTGATAGACCTTGCCTCCTTGATCGGCGATCACGGAAGTAATGGGGTTGCCGCACTCGGGGCAGCGCGACGAGATCGTGTCGATGACGGTATCGCCAACGTGCGGCTTCGTCATAATCTTGTCATCAATTAAGGCTTGGCAGGTTCAAGTATATACGAATGTTTGCGGGCGTCCCATAGTGAGTATTCAGCGGCTCATTGGGTTGGGGCGCTCCTCTCTCGTCTCTCTTCCCCTAAGAGAATGACCGCGGGAACCAGCCAGAGGCCGCCGGCCAATGCCAGGGCAACGCCCAACGCGGTTACGAGGCCCATCTCGGCGAGCGGCGCGAAACTGGAGGCCATGAGCGCTCCGAACCCGATGATGGTAGTTAGATTCGACTGAATCAGCGCTGCGCCCGAAGCTTTCGCGATCGCGAGAATCCCGTTGCTCTCGTTTTCCAGGTAGCGGCGGACTAAATGGATGCCATTGTCGATTCCAATGCCGATAATAAGGGGAATCGCGGTAATGGACATGAAACTGAAGCGGTGTCTGACCAGTAACAATAGCCCGAAAGTTACTATGATGGCGAACGCGATCGGCATCAGCACGACCAGCGACACCCGGAGGTTGCGGAAACAGAGATAGACGATCAGGACGATGGCCGCCGCCGTCCACAGCAATGCCCTGCGGCTGTCGTGCACGACTCGGCTCTGCATGTCGCGGTTGATCTTGTCGAAAGAGAACTCCGCGAACGGACCAAATTGATTCCGCCAGGACTCGAGGACAGTCTCCGGAACCACCTGGACAGCATTGGGATCGGTGGCATAGAAGGCGACGGCCGCGACGTAACTGCCGTCCCTCGTCCGGCGAATGCTGTTGTCGAGCAGCCCGGGTGGCAGGAACTCGGCGGCCTTTTCCAGGGTAATCGGGTCAGTGCCTTGTCCTAGCTTTCGCAGCCGCTCGATAAAGGGCTGTTGCGGCCCGGTTCGAAAGCCATTCTCGCGGAGCGCATCCTCTAAGGCGCGGGCGGATGCGGCCAGATCGGTGCCCGCCAGCGAAGCGGCCCGTTCCTTCTGCGTGCGGACCGAGGGAAGCAGATCGGTGGGGGAGAAGATCGACTTGAGGACGCCGCGCTGCCGATAGGCTTCCAGGCCGGCCCTCAACTCTTCGGCCCGGCGCAGGACTTCCTCCTGACCGCCGGCGATCAAGAGCACGTTGGGACTGCCCTCAATGCCGAACTTCGCGGAAAGACGATTTTGCGCGGCAACGGCGGGGTTGTCGGCGCCTCCATTGATCTCAAAGCGCGCATCCATCCTGACCTTGGGCAGAAAGAATAATGAAAGCAGGAACATCCCCAACGCCAAGGCGGCGACTAGGCGCGCGTGCCGGCCCACAAAATCGACGGATTCCCGCGCTACCAAGGGAAGAAAGCGAAACGTGATGGTCTCCGGCGCACGCGGTTTGGAGAACCGCCACCAGAGCTGCATCAGCGCGGGCACGGTCAACAGCGTGTGGAACATCATCATGAACATCCCCACGGTGAGGATGAATCCAAACTCCGCCAGGGCTTTGAAGCTGGAGGTGGCCAGTGCCGCGGTGGCCGTTGCCGCCGTCAGGATGCAAAAGAAAACGCTCGACCCGGTGGTTTCGAAGGTGCGCAACACGGCCGCGTTAAGCGTCCCGCCCTTGGCCCATTCCTGCGGCACCCGGTTGAAGAAATGTACGACCTGGTCGTCTCCCAGGCCCGCCAGAATTGCGATAAAGGAGAGGCTGATGAGATTCACTTCTCCCGGATAGAAACTGGCTACGCCCGTGGTCCATAGGATGCCTAAGCTGGTGGGCAGCAGCGACAACAGCAGCAAGGGAATCCGGGGATAGATCAGCAGGCACAACAGCAGATTGCCGACGATCGAAATCAGAGAGACTCGACGAATATTTGTTTCGATGAACTTGTGCTCTTGCTCCGCGTAAACGTAAGCGCCGGCGGCCACGGCGCGCACGCCGGAATCCCGGAAGGCTTGCTCCGCGCTCATGGACTGAATGCGCGCCCGGGTCCATTGCACGACTTGCTGGGCGAACTTGTAGTCCACGGCCGACTGCCGAGGTTCGGCAATGACGAGCAGGGCTTTGTGATCTTTACTGAAGAACCGGTTCCCTTCTCCCCAGGTCAGGTCGAAATTGGCGAACTGCGAGAACCCTTGGCTGTTGTGCGCCGCTACTTCCATGAGGCCCAGAGGATCGGCGACGAAGTAATTCGTTCCTAAAGCGGAAAACGGCGTGACCAGTTCGGTGGCGGCGCGGCGAACGGTTTGATGAATCTGTTGCGGGTCTAGCCGTCGTTTGAGATCTTCGGCTTGCGCTGGCAAGACGAACGACGGAAAGTTCCAGGTAAAGAACCGCACCAGGTTGAGCAGTTCCTCTTCCTGCAATCCGCAGCGCGCCTGCTTGAACAGACCGCTGGCCATCATGTCGGCGGTAAGACGGTCGGCCATTTCCTCCATCTCGCCGGTGGTGTCCTTTCCTCCCTCCGGAGCCTCGATCAGCACGAAGAGCTGATTACCGTAACCCAACTCTTTGCCGATCTGGCTCGCAGCGCGCCATTGCGGGTCGCGATTGCCAAACAAATCAGTCAGGTCGGTACCGGTACGCAGGTTGTGGATGTTCGAAAACAAGAACAAGGTGAGGACCAAGCTAAGGGCCGTGACCAACCCCGGATGATCGACGACCACGCGGCCCAGCACGCGCATGAAGCGGACCACCGTGGATTGGACGATCATGGCTCGGACTCCGCCACCGGTTTTTTCGCAATGAATAGGATATGGGCCAGGGGCAGACGGTTTCGGAAGCGGCGCTCTTCGACCTGCATACCGGCGTTCTCCAGCACACCATGGTACTCGGCGGCGGAGAGCATCAAGGGCCGGACGCCGGCGCGCCCGCAGGCGAATATCAGGCGGTCGAAAGCCATGGTGATGGTGGACCACAGGCCGCGTTCGCGATCGTGGACCCGGAAGATCAGCATTCCCTGGGGTGCGAGCGCCGAACAGCACCGTTTCAGCAACGCCAGTTGCTCATCGGCGGGCAGATACTGCAAGACATCCAGAATCAGAATCAAGCCGGCTGGCGGAAGATCGAGGCGACGCACGTCCGCAACGCTCAGGTCCGCGTTAAAGGTGCTGAGAGCTTGGCGAGCGACTGCGATGCGATGCGCGTCCAAGTCGCAACCCACCAAGCGCCGGCTGCAGTCGCCGAAAGCTGCAAAACCGAGAGCCATGCCGTAGCCGCAGCCGAGATCCACCACCGTTCCCGATCCCAGATTTTCGGCGGCCAGCAATCCAAAGATCCGATCCAGCCGCAGCTTCCACCGCACAAACCCGCGGTCGGCCCGCGCGCATCGGGCAAACAGCTCGTTCACAAAGCGGATGCGGTCCCGCAATCCCGGATTGTCGGGCGCGTTAAGCTGGATCACAACCGCGGTAATCGCCGCCCCAA
>JBGPFV010000105.1:0-7839 GCA_041483535.1 Terriglobia bacterium
ATCCTATTCTTGCCGCTGCTGACTTTTGCGGTGATGTTTACCCTCTGGTATTCCGTGGGACGCGATCCCGATCCCGGCGTCTCCGTGGCCCCGCAGTACGAGCCACCCAAAGGCATTTCTCCCGCCGAAGCCGGAACTCTGGTCGACGACACCATCCACCCCCGCGACATCACCAGCACCATCGTCGATCTAGCCGTGCGTGGGTACGTCAAGATCGAAGAAAAAGTCGACACCTTCCTGGTCTTTCACCACAAAGATTACTTGTTCCACTTATTGAAGCCGCGCGAGCAGTGGGGCCCCGACCTTACGCCGCACGAACGCGTAATGCTGGAAAACATTTTTCTCGGCGGCGCCGAAACCCGCCTGTCCAGCCTGAAGAATCGCTTCTACACCGTGATTCCCGTAGTGCGCCAAGACATCATGTCCGCGCTGAAGAGCAAGGGCATCTACATGCTCGACCCGGAATCGGCCAATGGCTACAGCATCGTCGCCGCTGTTGCCATCGCGATCCTGGTGGTCGCCGTGCAGGTGATGGGTTGGATGAACCTGTTCTATTCCGTTCCGCTGTTGATTGGGAGCGTTCTGGTTTCCGCGCTGATCTGGTGGCTCTTTGCGCGCCAGATGACGGCGAAGACTGTCTCCGGCACGCGCACCACAATCGCTGTCCTCGGATTCCAGGAGTTCATGAATCGCGTCGACGCCGATCGCATCAAGCGCATGCCACCCGACACGTTCGAAAACTTTCTCCCCTACGCCATGGCGCTGGGCGTCGAACACCACTGGGCACAAGCCTTCGACGGCATTGTGAAAGATCCGCCCAGTTGGTACGCCTCGCCGAACGGCTACGTCGGCTTCAGTCCGCTTTTCTTTTCCAGCTCCATGCATAGCATGGCGTCGGACATGCACCAGGTCTTCGTCTCCGCTCCCAGAGCCAGTTCCAGCGGGTCGGGCTTCGGCGGAGGAGGCGGCTTCTCTGGCGGCGGATTCTCGGGAGGCGGCTTCGGCGGAGGCGGAGGCGGCGCCTTCTAGGAGCCCGTGGCGAATGTTCCCGCACGAGCAACACCACTCATAAATCGTCGTCATCATGAATTGTCATCATCATGAATTGTCATCCTGAGCGAAGCGAAGGACGTGCTTTCTCGTGTGGCGAAAAGAAAGCAGGTCCTTCGCTTCGCTCAGGATGACAAAATTTAGCAAATTGAGCGTCAAAAAGCGTGTTCTCTATTTCACCACACGCTGCTAGCGCCGGCACGTGATTGGTGCGGGAGACCGCCTCTTGCTAAGCTGGGTGGGCTATGAAACACAACCGATTGCTTCGCAGGATGAAACTCTTCTCCCTGATCGCGGTCGTGACCTTCGCTCTGCAGCTCGCTTCCGCACAAAAGAAAGAAGTTGTGTGGAGCGCGGAAGAGAAGCCGCTCGCAGACCAGATCCACGGGTTGCGCGCCCTCGCCGATGACGTTCGGGCGGGGACGACGAAAGATCTGGCGCTAAAGATCCGGATGCTGCCCGCGACCGAGAACAAGCTGCGGCTGGCGGTGAACCTGGCGGGACTTTCCACCGAGGGCGATTTCGGACACATCACACTACAGGAAGTGGCGACGACGCTGGCCGGAACCTTACGCGAGCGGCCCGTACCTTGGGCGGAGTCGAACGATTCCGATGCGGGTGGCAAGGCCGGCGTACGCGAGCCGGCGTATCCATATCTTGAACTGGCGACCCTGGTGCGTTACGAGCATGTCGAGCCCACAGTCGATCTCAATAATGACGACGGGCAGTTTCGCGCCGCCATGGCGCAGCTCGAGGCGGATGACCGCAAGCGGCAGCATCCGGAGTTTACGCTGAAAGATCTTTCCGGTAAGACCTGGACGTTTGCGGACCTGCGGGGCAAAGTAGTGCTGGTGAATTTCTGGGCGACGTGGTGTCCGCCCTGCCGCAAGGAGATCCCGGATTTGGAGACCCTCTACGGGCGCTTCGGCTCGCAAGGCCTGGTGGTGCTGGGCATTTCCGATGAAGAGGCGGCGAAGGTGGAGCCGTTTATCCACGAACGGAAGGTTTCGTTTCCCGTGCTGCTCGATCCCGGACGCAAGGTAAATGACTTGTTCGTGGTGCAGGGGATTCCGAAATCTTTTGTCTACGACCGCCAAGGGAAGCTGGTAGCGCAGTCGATCGACATGCGCACGCAGAAACAGTTTCTGGAAATGCTGGGAAAAGCCGGGCTGGAGTAGATACGGGGCTTGCCCTGTCTGCGGAGGAGCCGGCAGCTCCATTTCTTTCTCCATTTTGGAAAATCCTGTCAACCCCCGGTTTTGAGGTTTTTTTCGATAACCCAATGATTTGGCTGGGGAAATAAAGTTGGAAATGTCGTCCGAATGGGCGGCTTGAATTGATATAATAGAAATATAGAAGAAAAAGGGTGCGGATCACTCCCGCACCCTTTTCCATTGGCGTGCCCCGCTCTTGGCTCGGTCTACCCCGCCCGTCTAGAGACGGGGGCTTGCCCCGTCTCCGCTGGCCACTCGCGGTCTCAACAACCCCGGACTAGCCGCTAACTACTTATTCCAGAATATTTTCGATGTAACTCCTTTAAACTCAAAGATTTTGGGTGTTTTAGCCCGTAACTCCATGATTCCAATAGGCAGGGGGAGGGGGAGGGGGGTACAGTATAGACGAGGCACATCCCTGACAAAACAGGCTGCGGAAAAACTCGGCTGCGTATCAGGGTTACGCTTTAGCGGTACCAAAAATTCTTCAAAATCAGATGCCCCTTTAGGGTGTGCGTGAGAACTCGTTTTCGGACAGTCTGGTGGAACCAAGCACAGAAGAATTCAGCCCCGGAGGGGCGTCTGCCAATAGCCCGGCGCTTCAGCGCCGGGAAAAGTGGAAGAGATACGCGAGTCCCGGAGGGACGACTGAAGTTCTCACGCACACCCTTTAGGGGCTGGGATGCGCCCAAACAAACGTGGAGGCCAAGCAAAGCCATCCCGCTGATACCATACTCCTCGTGCGCCCCCTGCTCGACGTCCGCGACCTGACCATCGAGTTTCCGCAATCCCTCGCAGGGCGAGGGCGGGCGCCTCTACCCGCACCGCAGAACGGCGGCGGCGTGGCCGCCGTGCGCCGCCTCTCCTTCTCCATCGCTCCCGGCGAAGTCCTGGGCCTGGTCGGCGAGTCCGGCTCAGGAAAATCCATCACTTCGCTCGCGATCATGGGCTTGCTTCCGCCCGCCGCCATCGTCCAGGGCGAAATCACTTTCCAGAATGGTGACGGCGTCCCCACGCATCTCACCAGTTTGCCCGCCGATCGGCTGCGCGAACTCCGCGGCTCGCGTATGGCCATGATCTTCCAGGAGCCCATGACCGCCCTCAACCCCATCATGCGCGTCGGCGACCAGATCGCGGAAGCCGTGCTTGCTCATCGGCGGGTTTCGAAACCGGAAGCATGGAGCGAAGCGGTGGAAGGCATGCGCGACGTTGCCATCCCCGATCCCGACGAGCGCGCGCGCAGTTATCCGCACCAACTCTCCGGAGGCATGCGCCAGCGCGTCATGATCGCCATGGCCATCGTCAATCGTCCGCAACTGCTCATCGCCGACGAGCCGACCACCGCTCTGGATGTCACCATCCAGCAACAAATTCTCGATCTACTCAACGACCTGCGCCACAAGTTCGGATTGGCGATGCTCTTCATTTCGCACGATCTCGCCGTGGTCTCGCACGTCGCCGATCGCGTCGCCGTCATGTACGCCGGGAGCCTGGTCGAACTTGGCGCCAAGGCCGATATTTTCCGCGCGCCCGCACATCCCTATACCCAAGGCCTGCTGCGAGCCATTCCGACTCTGGCGACCGACCGCGCTCTTCCGCTCGCGACCATCGAAGGCACCGTGCCGCCCATCGCCCAGCTTCCCCCTGGATGCCCCTTCGAACCCCGCTGCCCGCACCGCGTCGCCGCCTGCCGCGACGAACTCCCCCCGCTCGTTGAAGTCGGCCCCGGACATTGGGCTCGTTGCCCGGTGGTGAATCCGCCGCGGATCTGATCAACGTGCTTGGTTCAAGAACCTTGAGGAATTGTCATGAGAGGCGCTGCTCATGTCCCGCTCCGGACCCGGCTTCCGCAGGCTTCGTGCCTCCCGCCTCGTCGTTCCCCTCCAGAAAAGCTATAATCCTCCCTTTGCCGTGCGTATCCTTCTTCTTAGCGACATTCATAGCAACCTCGAAGCGCTCGAAGCCTGTCTGCTGGCCGCGCCCGCTCACGACCTCGTCGTCAATCTCGGCGATACCGTCGGCTACGGCGGCAATCCCAACGAAGTCATTGCCCGCTCGCAAGCGATCGGACGCATTTTCGTGCGCGGCAATCACGACAAAGCCGTCTGCGGCCTCATGAACCTCGAGGATTTCAACCCTGTCGCCGGCCTGGCCACGCTCTGGACTCGCGACCAGCTCACCCCCGAAAATCTCGAATGGCTGCGCTCGCTCCCCCAGGGTCCCATCCAACTCGACGAACTCCCCGGCCTCCAGTTCGTCCACGGCTCCGCCCTCGACGAAGATGAATACCTGGTCAGCGTCCGCGACGCGATCGAACCGCTCATCACCAATCCCGTCCCCGTCACGTTCTTCGGACACACTCACCTTCAGGGAGGCTTCGTGCTCTCGGGTGAGATCAGCGAAGCCTACCGTCCCGGATATCGCACCGCGGGCCAGCCCGAGTCGTCCGACTGGCCCCTGCGCAAGGATCGCCGCTATCTCCTCAACCCCGGCTCCGTAGGCCAGCCCCGCGATGGCGACTGGCGCGCCGCCTTTGCCATATTCGACTCCGAGGCCTGGATTGCGACTTTCTATCGCGTGCCCTACAACCTGCGCGTGGCCCAGGAAAAAATCTTGGCCGCCAATTTGCCGCAGCGGCTGGCCACTCGCCTGGCTGCGGGAAGATAAGACGAAGTGTCCTGGTAGGCCGGCCCAGGAGCCTGCTGGTAATCGAATCAGCACCACGTTGCGTTGCGTCCATCCACCACTAGAGGTATGCTCGTTCGTTGTGGGCAGGGTGAGGACGGCACAGGGTTTTTACCGTTTCCGCTGTCTTGGGTCCAGCCGAAGCGCAACGGTGTCAGGCTGGCCACGGAACCTCCCCTGCCTGTTCTTGCAAGTCCACGCAGGCGAGTGGAACCCCGCTCGCGTTGTAAACTCCCTTTATGCCTCCGCGCTCTTCCAATTCCAGGAATCTTTTCTCCGCACCGAAATCCGCGCCCGCCGCGCACACGGCTCACGTCGATGGCGGAGCTCGCGGCAATCCTGGACCTGCGGGGTATGGTGTCGCCATTCAGGACGCTTCCGGCCACCCCATCGCCGAGCTGAGCGAATACCTTGGACACCGCACCAACAACTATGCCGAGTATCAGGGACTCCTCGCCGCTCTCCGCTACGCCGCTGAAAACCAGATCAAAGCCCTCAAGGTGATCAGCGATTCCGAACTGATGGTTCGGCAGATGAAAGGCATCTACAAGGTGCGGCATCCCGAACTCCGCAAGCTGTACGACGAGGCGCAACAACTGGTGCGGCGGCTCGAGCACTTCGAGATCAGGCATGCGCTGCGGGAACACAACCAGACGGCAGATCGGCTGGCGAATCAGGCCATGGATCGCGGGCAAAGGTGAGAGGTGAAAAACCAATTGCAGAGGTAAGAGGTCAGATTGCAGAGGTGAAATCTTCTGGTCTCGGCAGAATCGTCAGCACCAAGAGTTCTTTACCTCTGCAATCTGACCTCTTACCTCTGACCTCCCCTCACTCTCCCGCCGAGTGGTCGTGGACGATCTTCCATCCCTCGGGAAACTTGCGAAAGACTAGCGTAAACAGGCCGTGCGGCGTCTTTCCATCCGACATGGTCAGATGAAACTCGCCGCTCACGAACGCCGAGTCCGGCCCCAGCATCTCGATCCGCAGATTCGCGAATTCGAGCTTCCCCATTTCGTGCCCTGCGCCCTGATAGCTCTTCTTATAGCGATCCAGCGCCGCCTGCCAGCCCTTCGATTCATGCGCTCCCGAAAAGAACGTCAACTCGGGCGAGTTCCAATATCCCGCCATGAAGCCTTCCAGATCCTGGCGGTTCCAGGCCGCCTGTTGGTCTTCAATCACTTTGCGAATCGCGACGCGCCCAGCATCGCGAGCGTCCTGCCCAATGCCAACAACGGCCAGCGTCGCGATCACCCCCACCAGCAAAACCAAATCCCGCATAAGCCCTCCGTGAGCCTTGGTCTCGGATCATACCGTTTTAGATTTTCTTGAGCGGAGAGAAAGAGGAAGGAAGGTCAGAATCGATTTGCGATCGGCCAGCCCCTAAAGGGGTATCCCACCTCGGAGGCCTACGGCATCGCTGAAGCGATGCCCTGATACGAAGCCCAACAAGCCGAGAACTGAGAGCTGCCGGCTGAGAGCTGACAACTTCCCTACGCCTGACTTTTCTTGGTCGCCGCAGCCGCCTTCACCTTCACCGTCTCCCACGGCCGCTTGGGACGGTCAACCTCGGGTTGGTCGCGGTCTTTGATGCGATCGTACTGGTACGACTCGCTCACGGTTCCGAGCGCTTCGTTGTAGAGGCTGGGCAGGGCCAGCGCTTCTTTCATTTCTTCCGCGAACTGGTGGAGGGCCGTCAGGTGGTCGGCGGTCGCCGGCACTTCGGTCTTGGTCGTCTTCAGAAATTGCTGGTAGCCGCGATTGACCAGCTTTGAAATTTCACTGCCGATCAGGTATCCCGGATACGCGAAGATTTTCGCGCCGCCGGCGTCGGTCTTCTGGATCGCCGCCGAACACTTGTACTTCTTCAGGAACACGCGGATTTGCGCGCCCGGAGCTTCAATCAGGTCAAAGCCATGATCGCGCAGCCACGCGACTGCGTCTTCGTAGGTTCGCGGTTCGACTTTCGCTGCCATTTTATGAACTCAATCCTCGTTACATGCGTTAGATGCGCCTGGCGCGGATTATGGAACCAAACCGGCCCGCCGCGAATCTAATGCGGTGCAGTTCAACAACGCTTAGTATAGATATACCTTTTTAAGATTCCGGGCACATTACTCTAGTCATGAGGGCATCCCGTTCCATGTCAACAGCGGCCTCCGGCTCCGCGCCTTCGCCGTCGTCTTCCCGGGCCAAAGCCGCGCCTGGCCTGTCCGGAGAGGCTGTGCTTGCTCAAATCGGCAACACGCCCCTGTTGCCGCTGGACACGCTCACTCGCGATTTTCCGAGCGTAAAGCTTTTGGGCAAGGCCGAATGGCACAACCCCGGCGGTTCCGTCAAAGATCGCACTGCCGCCAGCATTGTGGCCGCCGCGCGCCGAGCCGGCAAACTTGGTCCCGGCAAGATTCTGCTGGATTCCACCAGCGGCAACACCGGCATCGCCTACGCCATGCTCGGCGCCGCTCTCGGATTCCCCGTCACCCTCTGCGTGCCGGAGAATGTTTCTCCCGAGCGAAAGCGAATTCTACAGGCATACGGCGCAAATATCATCTTCACCGATCCTGGCGAGGGTTCCGACGGCGCCATCAAGATCGCGCGCCAATACGCCGAGCGCCATCCCGATCTGTATTTTTACGCCGATCAGTATTCGAACGACGCCAACTGGCGGGCGCATTACGAAACCACCGCGAACGAAATCTGGCAGCAAACCGAAGGACGCATTACGCATTTCGTCGCCATGCTCGGCACCACCGGAACCTTCGTCGGAGCCGCCCGCCGTTTGCGGGAGTTAAATCCGAGGATTCGCTGCATTTCGCTGCAACCCGACTCCCCGTTCCACGGCATCGAAGGCGCGAAGCACTTGCCCTCGGCGATCGTGCCGCGCATTTACGAT
>JBGPFV010000106.1:0-7800 GCA_041483535.1 Terriglobia bacterium
CGTCATAGGTGTGCGTGCCTGCCCCGACTTCGTGGCCCGACGCATCCACTACAACCGCGCCCACGGCTGGATTCGGCGACACGAGCCCAACGCCCGCTCGCGCCAATTCCAGCGCCTTGCGCATGTGTTGTTCGTCGGTGGACGGCACTTCCCTCATTCTTCTTCATCCAGTTCTGCCACGGCAGATCCGCTCCGCCCGTGCGGAGGATGACGCAGAGGAGCGGTGCGATAGGCGTAGGGGTCCTCGGGTTCGGGCTTGGGGCGGAACAGCAGTTTTAGTTGTGCCAGCAGTCTTCGCAAGTAAGAGAGTGAATTCAACTTTAGCCGTTGCATCGTCTGCCCTCCTTTGATCCTCGCCGTTCTTGTTGCGCTGCCTGGCTCTAGAGCTGGTTTCATAAGAATGACTTTTCGGCTCGGAAAGCACGTCCCTCAGGGGCTAAAGCCCGCATCCTTATCGCTCTGGACGGCACGGCTGAAGCGGTGCCCTTCCCAAAACCAAAAACAACCCAGAGTTGTGCAGCAGTCTGAGACGGGGCAAGCCCCGTCTCTACACGAGTTTCTTAGCATCCTGTTAAGGCGTTCCCTGATACGAAGCGTACTTTCACTGCCCGCTTCTACGCAAACAGCGATTCCACAAACTCTTTCGCATCAAAGGGCAGCAGATCCCCCGCCTTTTCACCGACGCCGACATAGCGGACGGGCAATCCCAACTCTCGCGAGATTGCGACCACGACGCCGCCTTTGGCGGTGCCGTCGAGTTTGGTCAGCACAATTCCCGTGACACCGGAGGATTGCGTGAACTGCCGCGCCTGTTGCAATCCATTCTGACCGGTGGTGGCATCCATGACGAGCAGAGTTTCGTGCGGAGCACCGGGTACGATGCGTTGTGCCGTGCGCTTCATTTTTTCCAGTTCGAGCATCAGGTTCTGCTTGGTGTGCAGGCGCCCGGCGGTATCGACGATCACGTAATCGGTTTTGCGCGCGGTTGCCGCTTGCAAGGCATCAAACAGCACCGCGGACGGATCGCCGCCGGCTTTGGTCTTGATCACTTCGGTTCCCGTGCGCTGTCCCCAGATCTCGAGTTGTTCGATGGCTGCCGCGCGGAAGGTATCGGCCGCGCACAGCAGCACTGTTTTTCCCTGCGCACGAAACACCTGCGCCAATTTTCCGATGGTCGTGGTTTTGCCGGTGCCGTTCACGCCCACCACGATGATCACCTCCGGCGCGCCGTCCACTTTGGTGACGGGGCGCGAAGGAGTCGAGGTCAGAATCGCCAGCAGTTCTTCTTTCAGCAGCCGTTTGAGTTCATTGACATCCTTGATCTGCTTGCGATCGGCTTTGTCGCGCAACTTCTCCAGAACCTCATGGGTGGTGGTGGTTCCGAGATCGGCGCCAATCAGCGTGGCTTCCAGATCGTCGAGGGTGGAGCGGTCAATCTCTTTACCGATGGAAACGACATCTTCGATGCGCTCGGCCAGATTCTCGCGGGTGCGCGAGACGGCCTCCTTCATGCGTTCGATAAAACTTGGTTTCTGTTCTTCGTCCAGACTGCCAAAGAGAGTTTGAATCATGAGGGGTCCGACAATGATTATAGGAGAATCGACGGTGGGGGATTGGTAATTTGCAATTTGTAATTTGCAATTTGTGATCTGAAACCGAAAAGGTGGCCTGGTTTGAAATTACCAATTACACAATTACCAATGTGTTTTAGGTTCGCGTGGCTTCGGCGGTGAGAGGATCGGGGGTTTGGGGCGGAATTGGGAGCGGCACGGGAGCGGGTGCAGCTGATTCCAGCGGCATGGGCTGCGTCAGTGATTTGTGAATCCGAATTTCTCCCCGCTGAAACACCGCCAGGAGCGCGGCCACGGCCCCCGGGTCCAGGCGCTGTCCGGAGATGCTTTGGATGATGCGCAGCGCTTCCACCGGATCGTGGGCGCGCTGGTACGGACGATTGGTGGTGAGGGCGTCAAAGGTGTCTGCGACCGCGATGACGCGCGCCAAGAGCGGGACCTCCTCGCCTTTTAGACCGTAGGGATATCCGCGTCCATTGAGCGCCTCGTGATGCAGTTCGATTCCCGGCAGCATCTCGCGCAACTGCGGCACCGGACGCAGGATGTTCGCGCCCCGGGTGGTGTGCGTCTTCATGATCTCGAATTCTTCGGGAGTCAGAGCGCCGGGTTTTTTCAGGATGCGGTCTTCGATGCCGATTTTGCCGACATCGTGGAGCTGGGCCGAAATGCGCAGGATCTCCAGAAATTCCGGATCCAGTCCCATCTCGGTCGCGATCATGAGCGAGTATTTCGTGACCCGGTCGGAGTGGCCGCGGGTGTAGGGGTCTTTTTCGTCGACCGCACCGGCGAGCATCTGGATGGAGCCCATGAAGAGCGCCTTGTTTTCCTCGGCGGCACGCTTGAGGTCCTCGACGAACTGTTCGAGTTCTTCGGACATGGTGTTGAAGGTGGTTGCCAGTTCGCCGATCTCGGTGCGGGTTTTGAGGTGCACGCGCTGGGAGAAATCGCCGCGCGCAATGGCCTGGCTGGACTGCGCCAGCACTTGCAGGGGGCTGGTGATACGGCGCGCGGAAAAGATACTCAGGCCCACGCTGGCAAACACGGCCAGCCATGCCAGGAGGCGCCCGGTGCGCTGCATCTCATAGATTCCGCGATACGCCTCGTCGCGCGGTTTCTGCACCACCACCGCCCAATCCAGCGAGGTCACCGGACTGTAGGTTCCCAGCATCTGGGTTGTGTCTTTGCCCTCACGAATGGCGAATTCGCGGGTTGCCACCAACTGGGCTTTGGCGCCCTCATCGACGAAGCTGCGAACGATGTCGAAGTGGGTCATGTCCTGACCGGTGGCGTATTGCGTGGTCGCCGCCGCCACCAGCCTGCCCTGGCTGTCAACGACGTAGGGCACCAATCCGCTCTGGTTGACTTGCTGCAACCGGCGGATGAGGTAGTCCATGTCGACGACCGAGCCGATCATCCCCAGAAATCGTTTGTCAACGACGATCGGCGAACTGACCAGCATGACCGTGCGCGCGGATTTGCCGCTGCCCACCATCAAGGGCTGGCCGCTGAAGACGCGTCCTTCGAGGGCGGCTTGATAGGCTCGCTCCAGTTCCCGTTGTAGAAAGGCGTCAGGCTCAATACGACCGGCGGAAATTCCCTTGGCGTCGGCATTGAGCAGCGTGGCATAGGCAATATCGTTCGAGGACGAGACAAAGGTCTCGAGCATGGCGCGCAGTTCGGGCGTCAGAAGTTTCTGGGCGCCGAGGTCGTTCCCGCTGGGATTGGCCAGCATCATGACCTGAATCGACGACGACAAATTGGTCAGCATCATGCGCAGCGCTTCCTGGTGCTGGGAGATATCGTCGGCCAGGGAACGCGTGACCGTATTTTGCAGCAGCATTTCGTTGGTTTTGAGGCGCTCCCGGTTCATGGTCTCGATCTGCGCCGAGTAAAAGTACATGGGGACGACGCTGATTGCCAACAGTACGCCAAGGATGACGTACAGCAGGGGAATGCGCGCGGGGATGGGAAGCTTCAACGCCAAAAGGCAATCCTGGCGGTCCAAGCGCGGGGGCACGCTCGTCCGTTCTGCATCCATTCTAAGAGGTTGGGGCTGGTTACCTCAGGTGCTCAAAGTACACCACACCGTTACGGACGTACCCACACTGCCGGTTACGGCGCCGGCTAGGTGCTCGGCAATCCGGGCGAATGGCGACTCTCCCACCGCTGACGCCAAGCCACCCCCACGCTGAGGAATGCGAACAATACGCTGATCCCGCATCCGATGCGCTCCGCGCGCCCGACAGGAATCTCAAGCTGGATTTGCTGACGCCCGGGTGGTATCTGCAGTTCCAATAGACCTTCTGGCATGGCCGCTTGGAGATCAAGGGTCTGGTAGGGGCTCACCAACGCTGCCCTCCAGGAGGGATAGTAAAACTGTCGGATCATGATGCGCCCGCCGGTTGAGCTATTGGTCTGGAACTCGATATGCCGGGGTTTCCAAAGTAGAAGGTTCGCGGTACCTTGGCCGGTCAAGAATCTTACTTGCGGTCCGGTGCTTGCCTGGAGTGCGCTGGCCACGTCGATAGCAGGAGGCGACCAGGCGTAAAACCACCCGTCGTGGTCATCGACGTGTGGCATCGGGGGTGTGGCTTCGATCGGGTGAGCCGCTTCTGCCTGGTAACGCGTCCAAATGTTGCCATAGGCCATGAACCAGGGAAGGATGAACAGGAACCCCAAAAGCAGCGACACAGCCTGGGACCATCGGGACAGACGAGATAGCTGCGACAGGAACACCGTGACCAGGGAAAGCACCGCGATACACAAGACGATATTGAAACGCCAGGGAAACTGTATCGCCGCGAACAGGAGAGGACACGTCTTCCATACCGGGAAGCTCAGGCTAAACATCAGAAATACAGGAATGACGCAAACCGCAAGCCAGAACAATACTTTCGTTCTGGAATCTTGCTGACCTTTCGCGAGCACTATGACGCTGCACAATACGCCGATCGCGATCATGTTCGCAACCGTCAATGAGATGGCATGAACAAATCCCCCGGCGTGTAAGAGGGTTGCTCCGGCGATGAGGTTATCTCTAACAAAAGACCAAGGGTACAACCGGGAGGCTGGGAAATAGCGGGCATGGAACAGCGCGGGGACGAGATAGAAGCAGGATAGGCCGGTGCCTAAGAACATTCCCGCAGCGACGCGGGAAGCAGATTTCACCTTTTGGCGTTGTGCCGATAGCGTTAAGGCAGCAGCTAAAGGGATAAAAGAGAATAGCAATACACTGATAAGGTGACTTAGGATGAGACACGCGTAGGCTACTGCTAAGCCAACAAGGTAAACGCGCTCCCGCCGCATCGCTCTTGCGCCGAAATAGAGCACTAAGGGCATCCAAACAAAAGCCCAGCACTCGGGCAAGGCGGTCCGACGGTAATAATCCACCGCGAGATGATAGGGCATCAGCATGTAGAGAATTGCGCCCGCGCAGGCAACCCGCTGACTGGCCATGGTGTTGAGCCAAAGAAGAGCGCAAATCCCAGAACCGAGGAGGGCAAGAAATTCTCCCATGTTGAATGCATTAAAATGGAAAAGTTTTGCGGCTGGTTCTAAGAGCGCGTAAACATAACTTGGGAAGGGCGGAAACACAAAGAAGGTGGGACTGCCCAAGCCGTGGTTCATTCCGGCAAGCCAGCGCGGATACAATTCGCCAGCCCAAAATTGCTCGCTGAAATGGCGTGCGAAGTTGAGGTGCTCGGTAGTATCGTGACCCTGCGCCATGGGGCCGTAGATAAGCATGGGAAGCGCTAGAATGACGGCTGCGACTGCAACGATAGAAAGAGTGAGAACCTTCGATGTAAATGGAGCATTGTTCTGGGTTGTTGTGTTCATTGTCTGTTAGGCGGACGCCCATTACTTGGCAGAGCGTGTTTCATATATGGATGTTTGGAGAAAGCAGGCTGCTCCTTCGGGGACTAAAGCCCCCTTCCTATGGCTCGAAACGGCGCGGCTGAAGCCGCGCCCCTTCAAGGAACTATTTGTGAAACATGCTCTAGACAAGTAACGACTCTAAAAGGACGTCGGTTTCCGCGAAACTCCGTGAGAGCCAGCCTGACTCTGGACAGCGGCGCACGCGCCAATCGCAGTTACCATGTACAGCAACCCGTAATATCGTGGCTCGAAATTGGGATAGATGACAAACTTCACCCCGGAGAAAACTCCACAAAGCAGAAGTGGCCAGCGCATGCGCGGCACCAGGCGTAAGCCCGCAACCCAAAGCAACAGGTAAGGAAGCAGACTGCTGTGCAGCGCCTCTCGCACTCCGGAACGCAAGGCCTGGAGATAGTCGGATAGGGTGAAGGTAGGAACAAACATTCCCGGGTCCATTTCCGTGAACTTGAAGGTGTGCGAGTACAGCGCTTTCCAGCCATAGCCGCCGAAATGATCGATGGCCATCGGAGTCATGGCCGAGAGTCCGATCAAAACGACAGCCATCCAACCACGCAGTTCGCCCTTGAGCGCGAGATAGAGCAGAACCAGAATACAGAAAACGGCATTCTCAGGGCGCACCCACGCGGACGATAAGAGCAAGGTAACTCCAAGCGAGGGCCTCAAATACCACAGCGAAAAGAGGCCTGCCATGAGAAACAAAACCGAGAGCGCGTCGGGCCCAGTCCCCTGAGCGAGGGTGGACATCTCCGGCGTGAGCAGCACCAGGCACGCCGCCCATACGGAACCGCCGAGTTTTAGCACCCACCAGTAGATGAGCGCCGCCATTGCGGCAAAGGAGACGGCCGAGACCACCGCAATCGACCGCACCAACCCGACTCCCGCTTGGTGAAGCAGATTGAGGGCTTCGATGTAAAGAGGCTTAACCGAAAAATAGGGCAGAAATTGGGCGAAGCGATACGGATCAGCATGTTTGGCACGGCGCACGGCTGCTTGTTCCGTGGACAGGTCGGTGCCGAGAATGTGGGGCACAACCATGGCCGGGGCTTCGGTGGTCACCGCCTGGTAGGCGAGATTCCGGATGGCCACCGGATCAGAAGTGTGCAGGGCCACCACATTGGCTACGAATTCCACAGTATCGGTGGAGTAGTTGTTATAGCGGAGAAAATGAATCAAGAGAAGAAACGTAAGGACACAATACACAACCCCGCTAGCCTTCATATCGTAGGGAGATGCCACGGGGAAATATACCACGGGCCGAGCCGCGGACAGTGACATGGAACCGCGGCTGACAGAGGCGGTCTATAATTAGTACATCGATCAGTACATCAATCAGTACATCGAGCAGTACATCGGGATAAGCTGGCCACGGGGTGCGGCATGCGGTCCTTTCAGATTTACGGCGCTAGCTTTCGACTTCTGACGATTCTCGTGGTTTTTTCCGCGTTGGCGCTTGCCGGGAATACCGCGGCGCCAAGGATCTCCAAGCAAACCCGCGAAGAGATTATCCACGCTTTCAATGCGGAACTGGTCTACATCCGTGCGAGTTTTCCGATGGGGAAGACCGGACTCAAGCTCAAGAATGGGACGGTGACCCCCAGCGGGCCGGACCTGCAACGTTTGATAGCGCTGTGGGGACCGGCGGCGAAGGCCGGCGACCGGGCCCGTATCAGCGACGTCACCATTAAAGAAGACCACATCCGCTTTGAGATCAACGGCGGTCCGGTCAAGAAGCAGAAATGGTATCAGCATATTCAGATTTCCGGAGCGAACGCATCGGTGCCGGTTGCGCCCTCGGATTCGACCGCGAACGCGCGTGGGTCGTTCGTGGATCTCTACTTCGACAAGTATGTTCCGGAGATGACCGGGCCGGAGCTGAAGCAGTTGCTGCGTCCGGTATTCGATTTCGATGCCAAATCCGCGCTGGAAGCGTATCTCGAAACGGTTAGTCCCCAGGTCAAAGATGCCATCAAGAATCAGCACGTGCTGGTGGGAATGAACCACGAGATGGTGATCTATGCCAAAGGCCGTCCGCCCAAGAAAGTGCGCGAGACTGAGAACCAAGTGGAGTATGAAGAATGGATCTACGGCACGCCGCCGCAGGATGTGGATTTTGTGCGCTTCGTGGGGGACGAAGTGGTGCGGGTGGAGACGATGAAGGTGGATGGCCAGAAAAGTGTGCGCGTGGAAAAGGAAGTCGATCTGGGCGCGCCCAGCGTCGCCAAGAAACAGGAAGAACGCCCCGCGAACGCGCCTACGTTGCGGCGTCCGGGAGAAGAGATGCCGGAGTCGAATCCCGCCAACCCTGCGAGCGTGCCGCCGGTAGCATCGCCGC
>JBGPFV010000107.1:0-7793 GCA_041483535.1 Terriglobia bacterium
CGAGGATCAGTCCCATGCCGGCGGCTCTAGCGGCTCGCGGTGACTCTCGATGGCCGCTTCTACATCCTTGGCGAAGTCAGCATCCATGATCGCTGTCGAATTCTCCGGTAACCGCGCGATGCACTCGGAGATGGAACGGCGGGGCGGAACTGGCGCATGAATCACCGCGACTGGCAGTTCGCCGCTCTCGATCACGACCTCTGCGCCTGCGCGTACGTGCGCCAGTAGCCCAGCAAAGTTGCTGGCGGCTTCCGCTTCCGAAATGTGGATCACACGGTCGGCCATGGCGTGATTATACCGTCATTGCCCGGCGTAGATTCAGTGTTTAACACCGTCTACAGAACGCGAAAGTGTGGCCACTACAGGCTTCCCCATGATGATGTCGCCATTGGCTCCTTCGACCTTCACATTCATCCATCGGTTCGCCTGGTGACGCCCGGGAATTTTCATCTTCAGGTAATTCTCCGTCAGCGCCTCGGTGAAATCCGCTCCGCACGTTTGCAGCGTGATCGCCTCGACCACCGTCCCGACCAGCGACCGCATGAACGCAGCCTTCTTCCTGGATGCAATTTCCCGCAGCACGCGGTTTCGTTCTCGAGCCACGGTCACCGGTACCTGCCCCGGCTGCTCCGCTGCCGGCGTCCCCGGACGCGCCGAGTAGGTAAAAACGTGCAGATACGTAAACGGCAGCTCTTCGATCATGCGCCGCGTCTCGTCGAATTCCGCCTCCGTCTCGCCGGGAAATCCCACCATCACGTCGGCGCCGATGGCCGCCGTCGGCATGGCCGCCCGAATCTTCAAAATCTTTTCCCGGTAATGCCACGGCCGGTACTTGCGATGCATGCGCCGTAGCACCGCATCGCTCCCGGACTGCATGGGGACGTGCGCGTGCTTGGCGATGCGCCGGGACGCCGCCACCAGTTCGATCAGGTCATCACTCCAATCCATGGGCTCGACGGAACTGATGCGCAATTTCTGAAGAGAAGTTCGATCGAGAATGGCGCGAATCAGATCGACGAGTCGCTGGTTGTTGGTCGTTGGCTTGAATTGAGAGCTGAAAGCTGAGAGCTGAGAGCTGCCCTCCAGATCCCTTCCCCACCGCCCCAAGTTAATCCCCGAGATCACCACTTCGCGATAGCCTGCCTCCACCAGCGTCCGCACTTCGGCGAGGACGCGCTCCATGGGCAGCGAACGGCTCTGTCCTCGGACATACGGGATCACGCAGAATGAGCAGCGGTTATCGCATCCATCCTGCACCTTCAGATTGGGACGCGTGCGCTCGTTGGCGGCCTCAAATACCGGAGCCGCCAGCAGTTCGGTATGCGCAAAGATGTCGCCCACAACAACGTTGCTCGGGTGCCCCATCCTTGCGCGTTCTTTGCGCAAGGGTGGGATTTGCTCGTGCACGCCTGAAAGCTGTGCCAGGGAGACAAACCCCATCGAGGAAGACGTCGCAATCTCCGCCGCCTGGTGTTTGTGCGAATTGCCCACAACCCAGGTCACGCCCGGCAGGGCTGCCAGTTCATCCGGCGCGCGCTGCGCGTAGCATCCGGTCACCAGAATGCGGCAATCCGGATTCACCCGCTGCAGCCGCCGTATGGAAGCCCGCGCATCTTTGTCCGCGCCCTCGGTCACGGTGCAGGTATTCAGCACAACAATTTCCGCGTCACGAGCCGTCCCGGCGCGCTCCAGTCCACGCTCCAGAAATTGCCGTTCCAGCGCGGCGCCGTCCGCCTGGGTCGCGCGGCAGCCAAAATTTTCTATGTAGAAGCGGGCCACGCTCCTATACTAAACGAGTGGAGGCTGCGGCTGAAGTTCCCGGCGCTGGCGCGCCGATTCCGCAGTGCGCTGCATCTCAGCTCCGCTTGAGAGGTGCACCATGAAACGCCGCATTCTTCTGGTCGACGACGATCTCGCCGTCCTGCTCACCCTCAAAGCGGTGCTCGAACTCCACGGATTTGAAGTGGAAACTGCCGGCAGTTCCGCCGAGGCCCTGGCCCGCATGGCGTCCGGCGTTTACCAGATGGTCATCAGCGACTTGCGCATGGAAACCGAAGAGGCGGGTCTGGAAGTCATCCGCGCCGCGCGGCGCCAGGCTTACAATCCCGCGACCGCTCTGCTCACCGCCTATCCACCGTCGGGCGAACATTGGCGCACCGAACGTCGGAACGGACAAGAAGATTGGACGGGTGAAACCTCGGACTCGTTGCTGGTCAAACCGCTCGGCACCGCGGACCTTCTGCGCCAGGTGGAAGCCCTGCTCGTCCGCCACGCCGACAAGCAAGAACGTCAGCGAAAGTCCGCCTCTTGAGCGCAAGAAACCGGCCGCCAGGCGGGATAAGCCGTCCCACCGACCCCGCTTCCCCCATCTTTTAAAGGATGATCAGGCGCTCGCGGCCTGCCGCCCCTGCTGAAAGCACTCTCGGCACAATACCGGCCGTCCTTGCGTCGGCCGGAACGGAACCGTGGTCTCTTTTCCGCACTGCGAGCATTTGGTCCGGGTCTCCGTCTTCCCGTACGAATGCCCGCGCGACGGAGAGTGCGACGTGGCTCCCAGCACTGCCACTCGCTTGCCCTTGCAGTTCTTGCAGCGTTTGGGCTCGTTCTTGAACTGTTTGTCATGGAAAAACAGCTGTTCACCCGCCGTGAACACGAAGTCCGTGCCACAATCGATGCACTTCAATACCTTGTCCTGGTATTCCATTGGAGAGGCGCTCCCATTCCGCGTCCCTGCTCTGCACGGGAGACCCGAATAGGGAAGGATCCGGTTCACAACGTGGGCAGGAGATTTACATCCCCCTCATGCTGACCCCTTGGGTTCGGCCCGCCATGCGGTGTGCACCGCAGGGTTACTGATTTACCGATTAAAACAACGACTGGGGAAGTACCTTGTCTAAGGTTGGAACGGGCCGCCCCCAAGAGCGAACGGCCCGTTTTCCTTAGTCCTGTTCCTTGCGTGCTTTCTTGCGGCTGCGTTTGCGAGCCAGCGCTTCTTTGACGCGCTTTCTCTCGCCGGGCTTCAGGTAAAACGAGTGACGCTTTACTTCTTTGATTATGTCCTCGGTTTGTACCTTGCGCTTGAATCGCCGCAGCGCGTTTTCGAGGGATTCACCTTCTTGAAGTCGAACTTCCGCCAACGGACTACACCCCCCCACTCGTCCTAAATGGACTTGTTAGTTATGGCAAGCATTGGCCTCGTAAGTCAAGCGGATTATGCAAGAATCTTCATCTGGCCCTCAGAAATTCAGCCGCAACGACAATTGCAACTGTCGCGGAGCAAACGAAGCCGTCGGCTTCATGAAACTCGTAGGTCGCTGAAAATAAGCCGGATAGTGAGCGGCTCCCGCTTGTTGCGTGTACCTGACGAAGTGTCCTGCCGAATTAAAGAAGCCGTTGTCGGTCAGCCCGAGCCTCATATTGTCGCGATTGAACAGATTGAACGACTCCGCCATCAACTCCAGATGATACCGTCCACCCAGACTCACCTTCCTGGCCATTCTCATGTCCATGCTCGCGTAGTCCGGACCGAGCAATGCGTTCCGCCCATATTTCGGCAAGCGGTCGTTGAGGTAGTTTCCGTCCTGATTCGAATCGCCCGTCACCGTCGCGTTCGCCGGACGTCCGCTGCCATAGGTCATGATCCCCGAGATTTTCCAGTGATTGAACATCGTTGCCAGAGGCCCCGCCACAAAAGGGTTCGGCTCCTCTATCGCCGAGATGGTCAGCCGGTGACGCTGATCGGTCACGCTCGGCCCTCGCTCGCTCTTGGTGGAGTACGAATTCTGCACGGTTGCCGGCGCTCCGGCCACCAGCGCGTCCTGTCCGGTATCGATGGCGTGCGCCCAGGTGTACGCCAGCCGGAAATACATTCCCCCTGACATCCGCTTGTGCAGCGATACGGTCATGCCGTGATAGACGCTCGAGGCCGCGCTCTCGAACTGGTCGATTGCCCCCAGTTGCGGGATCGGGCGGTTCAACGGGTTGATGCAAGGTGGAAACGGGCAACTGATGCTGGAGGTTGTCTGCCACGCCGCGAACGACGGCACGCTGTAAAATTCGTTTTGAAAAGTATTGCCGGTCGGGTCGAAGATGGGATAGCTGTAAAACGTCGGCGGCGGGAGATTCACATCCCGCGCCCGGATCATGTCCACCCCATGCACATAGAGGTAGGAGACCGTCCCGGTGAAGCCGCCGGCAACTTCCCGCTCCAGGCTTAGACTTCCTTGCTGCACCCGTGGCGTTTTAAAGCTCGGCGCAAAGGCCGCGACGTCGTTGGTCGTATATTGCTTCCAGGCATCGGGCACAGTACAGGAAACCGGACCTTGCGGACAATTCACCGCCGCATTCGGATAGGTTGGAAATACCTGGTGCTGGTAGTAATCCGTGTTGTCGAGTCTAAGAAAGCTATTGGTCGCGCCGTTTTGGTTCATCACCGCCGATTCATAGATCTGCGGAAGGCGGACATAGAACAATCCGAATCCTGCCCGCACCATCAGCGGACGCTCGTCGCCGATGGCATAACCAATGCCCAGCCGCGGCGCAAAATTGGTCTCCCGCGTAGGCATTTTCCCCGCCGCCGGCCACAGCGGATCACTCACCATTCCCGCCTTGGAAAAGGTCTGCAGGTCGTAGCGCGCTCCCATACTCAAGGTGAAATGAGGGGTGAGCCGGGCTGTGTCCTGCACAAACCCCGCGTAGTCGTTGCTGTTCGGATGCGACACCGGATTGCCGAAATTCTGGAGGTAATATCGCGCCACGTTGGCAGGGGGGCCAGTCCAGTTGCCGGCATCCGCATTCCAGCTCGGCATGATGGTGTGCGCCCACGCCCGTAGAGGAGTCAACGCCAGCCCCCCGTGCATGGGGTCAAACGAAAACGGATCCACCTTAATATTGTCGAACGAATACTGTCCCCCATAGAGCGACGGAAAGTAGTTGTAGTCCCAGGTCCGCATCGCGTCGCCGCCGAACTTCCACTGGTTGCGTCCGCGGTTCAGGCTCAACGTCTCGGCCAGGTGCAACCGGTGTTCCCGCGTCTGCCGGGGCAAGATTGACGATTGCCCGAAATCGTCGAGCCAGCTGTAGATGCTGGTCCGCGTCCCCGTCGTGTTGGGAAACGACTGTTGCAGGTCGCGCGAGAACTGCGCCCGCAGATGGCTGGTCAGCCGGGGCGTTATCTCGCTTAGCAAAGCGAGGGAAACGCTTTCCGTCTTTACATTCTCTTCTCCATTCCCGCTGATCGCAGTATTGGTAATCGGACTGGCTGGATCGAGGTAGACATTGTTGGTTCCGTAATAGCGGGAGGTACTCAGCCGCGCCGAAAGACGCTGATGCGGGGTCAGCACCCGATCCAGCTTCAAAAATCCCGCGTCCCCCAGTTGCTTCGCGTGGAACATCCCGCCCATGGTCGAAAGCTGCGCCGACGCCGTCAACCCGGTTGGCGGAACGCACGGCGGCCCGCCCGCACTGGGAGGAGGGCAACCGGGCACAATGGCCTGATCACAGGCCGTCCCCCCAATTTGCGGATCGCAGACCTCGTAGTCCAAAATACTCGGGTAGGTGCCCAACTGCGGCACCACCACCGCCGCACCGTTCTCGAACTGCACCACTGCGGGCACATGAAAAATTTCCTGATCGTAGCCGGCAAATAAGAACGTCTTGTTGCGTTGGATTGGCCCTCCAATGGTCGCGCCAAACTGGTGTTGCTGCTCGCTCGGATTGGAGCCCACAAAGGCTGGCGCCGCGCCTCCCAGCGAATTGTCGCGGAGATAATAGAATGCGCTCCCGTGCCACGTGTTCGTACCGGACTTGGTCACCACGTTTACCACCGCGCCGCCGGCCCGCCCCGACTCCGCCCCATACCCGCTCGACTGCACCCGGAATTCCTGCACCACTTCGTCGGAAAACTGATAGGGCGCGCGATACCGTCCCATCGCCTGGGCAAAGAACCCGTTATTGTTGTCCCCGCCATCGACCAGAAAGCTGGTGTTGTAGCCGCGAATCCCGCCATAAGAGAGGTCGCCGTTCGATCCCGACGTCAAGCCTCGCGGATCCTGCGTCACCCCCGGCGCCAGCAGCAGCAGATCGGTGTACCTGCGCCCATTCAGCGGCAAGTCCTTGATCGCCCGCTCATCCAGCAGCGCCGACACCGAACTCGGATTCGCATCCGCGATTCTCGGCGCCTCCGACACGGTGATCGTTTCCATCGGCCCCCCCACCTTCAGCTTGAACGTCAACTGCGTCGTCGCTCCCAGTTCCACCCGAATCAGCGGGGAAATCTGCGGTGACATCCCTTCCGCCTCCGCCCGCGTCGAATACTGTCCCGGGGGCAGCAGGTCCACCGTGAATCGCCCCACCGAATCCGTGGCCGTGTGGTAACGGACTCCCGTCTCCACCCGGATGGCCACGATGTCGGCATTGGTAATCACCGCACCCTGCGCGTCCAAAACCACGCCCCGCAACGCGCCCGTGGAAGCATCCTGCGCCCAAAGGCCGATCGCCCAGAAAGAGAAGATGCCGATAGAAAAGAGGTTGCGAATCGCAACTAGGAATGGCTGGTGACGGCGGCACATACGAATCCCCTCGCATCCGAGACTTCGGAATCGGAGGGGATTCCAGAAACCCTGCCCATCTATATATCACCGTGCGTCTCACACTGCGTGTGACGCACGTACGCGCAATATGTTCAGTTTATTTGGTCGCTAGTGTGACCGCGTGATGGTTACAACCATTGCCATTGCTTGGAGAATTGCCGGTGGAGGGCCGGGCGTCGCCGCCCGTCGTTCCATCGTATGACTTATCACTTGGAAAAACGCGTAGAGACGGGTTTGCCTTGTTTTTGTAGACGCGGCGCGGGCAAGGGAGACGCGGCAAGCCGCGTCTCTACTCCCAATCTTATTCGTCAATGTGCCGGCGCCGTTGCCGGAGCCGCCGGCTTCGTGCCAAAGTCTACTTTCGGCGTCGCGCGCGAGGCTTCTGACGCCTGGAAGTACGCCGGGTTCTGCTTGTAGCCCGCAAATCCCGCATACAAACTGTTCGGGAATTGCAGCACATACGTGTTGTAATCCTGCAGCGTGTCGTTATAGCGCTTGCGCTCGACGGCGATCCGGTTCTCGGTCCCCGCCAACTCATCCTGCAAGCGCAGAAAATTTTCATTCGACTTCAGCTGCGGATAATTCTCCACAATCAGCAGCAGCCTTCCCAGCGCCCCATCCAACTGCCCGTTCGCGGCCATCTTGTCGGACGGAGTCTGCGCCGAAAGCAGCGCCGATCGCGCCTTGGCGATGTCGCCAAACACGGTCACTTCCTGCTGCGCATATCCCTTCACCGTCTCCACCAGGTTCGGAATCAAATCGGCGCGCCGTTGGAGCACGATATCCACTTGAGACCACGCCGCCTTCACCGCCTGATCCTTCGCCACCAGTTGATTGCGCACTCCCACGTACTGTCCGAACAGCGCCAGCACGATCACCACCAACACCACCAGTACAATCAAGCCCTTGCTCATGTTGCTCTCCTGAATACGAAATTTTCTTGCCTGGTGGAGCGCTAGGCATCCCCGCCCGGCCACGCCCTACTCTGACGGGCGAGACGCCCGTCGCTCCACTGTCGCACTCATCTGCGCTGCTGGATCCAGCATCTTGTCTACCGCCGTCGTCACCGCTTCCACCAACTTCAGATGGCGCGCAAACATCTCATCCACCTTCGCCGCCTTCCGATCCGCCTTACCCTCTCTGATATCCAGCAACTCGCCAAATACGCTGCTATCGATCCCAAACTTACCTGCCAGCGCAGCC
>JBGPFV010000108.1:0-7753 GCA_041483535.1 Terriglobia bacterium
AATGTGTCCGCGCTTTAGCGCCCGAGGTATTCTTGCGCTCGCGATGGTTTTCTCCGCAGCCTGCTAAAGCGAACACGCTCCGGCAATCGTCCTGACGTTTGAGGCCGTTCCGCGATACCATCTCTGGTGATGCTTCGCGAAGCTACCGCTGGACGTCGCCAGGAACCCAGCCTCGAACCTCGTCACGAACCTCGCCAGGAGATTCTGCGCGCCGCCGCCCGCCTGTTTCAGCAGCAGGGATACGATGCCACGTCGATGAACGATGTCGCCGCCGCGCTCAAGCTCTCCAAGGGCGGCCTCTATCACCACTTCCAGTCCAAGGACGAGATCCTCTACAACATCATGTCGCATGCCATGGACATCACCGAACAAAGGGTCATCAATGTGGTGCGCCGCATCGACGGGGCCAGCGTTGCGGGAACGGAAGAGCGCCTGCGCACGCTGATCCGGCTGCATATCCAGGTCGTGCTCAGTCCCGAAGACCGCGAGATTACGGTGATGCTGCACGAGAACCATCCGCTGGCGCCGGCCCTCCGCCGCAAGATCAATGGACGCAAGAAGGATTACCTGCACTTCGTCGAGAACCTCATCGCCGACGTTCAGCGCAAGCGCAATTCCCCGTCGGCGGTCACGCCGCGTGCGGCCGCGTTTGCGCTGGTCGGCATGATCAACTGGATCTATCAGTGGTACAAGCCCGACGGCGAGCTAACCGGAGAAGCGCTGGTGCAGCAGTACACGGATATTTTCTTTCACGGCGCGATGGGGTAGTTCTCACTTCCCGGTTCCCAAGTTCTCAGTTGTGCGTCGTAGGGACACGACTGCCGCGTCTTTTCGCGAACACACGGCGGTTCGTGCAATCCGGCAGTTGACGGTTCGTATCAGGGCATCGCTTCAGCGATGCCACAATTGGCAGAATCAATGCGCCTTTAGGCGCTGCATTCCATGGATCATTTCTTCCATCTGGACGATCTCGCCCGCCGGCGTTCGGAGATGGGCAAACTCTACCTGGAATTCCTGCGCGTTCCCGCTATGAGCGCCGGGGTCTATGTTCTGCCGAAGGGCGGCACCGATCCTCAGAAACCGCACCGCGAAAACGAGATGTACTACGTGGTCCGGGGACGCGCCCGCATGCAAATCGGTTCCGACCACGCCGAGGTGCGTCCCGGCTCAGTCATTTTCGTCGCGGCTGAACTGGAGCATCGCTTCTACGACATCGAGGAAGAACTAGAAGTCCTGGTCTTTTTCGCCCCAGCTGAGCAGGAGTAACAGATCAGGTTTCAGGTCCCAGGGAACCAAGCTCGCACCGCTTTTCCTGAGACCTGAGACCTAACACCTGATACCTGAAAAGAAAACAGCCCGCAAGCGTTTCAGCCTGCGGGCTGCCCGGTGGACTGTTTGGGATTGACTGAGGTGGTCACTCTCGTGGCCCCTCGCTCACTCCGGTGCCGGGCACAGTCTGTGCCGGGCGGGACCCGGGGTCCCCGGCGGGCCCGGTTTTGGCCCGCTGGGGTGGTGGATCAGCCCATACTCACGGATGGTTTGCGAGAGATCGTTCCCGATTCCCCCGACCAAAGGTTCCTCAGGAACTCCGCTTAGAGCAACCGCCCTAAGACTCAGCCACCTCACCTGGTCTGGTACTTCTACTGTGACTTTCAGAACTTGTCATCCGACCACCTCCTTTCCGGTGTAAACGCAGAATAGTGCAAAAAGGAATCTGGAATCAAGCGTCGAACCCCGGAACCAGACCGGGCACGGGACTGGGCATGGCCATTGGGGAATGATGCCGACGGGAGTAGAATGACACCATTTCTCTGGCCACCGTATGGAAGGATCGGCATCCGGACCCCCGCCTCAGCGTGCCGCCACTTTGACCGGCACGGTGGCCGGCCGCTTCGTCATTCTGAAGTTGCTCGGCGCCGGCGGTATGGGCCAGGTTTATCAGGCGCAGGATACGAAGTTGAAACGCGTGGTGGCCATCAAGCGCATGGCTCCGCGTCTGCAGCAGGACGAGCACGACCGCCGCCGATTCCTGCGCGAGGCCCAGCAGGCGTCCGCCCTCAATCATCCCAACATTGCCGGCATTTACGACGTGATTGAGGAGCAGGGCGAGATCTTGATCATCATGGAGTACGTCGAAGGCACGCCCCTGCGAGCCGAACTGCGGGCGCACAAAGACTTCAGCACCGATGAATTTTTCAAAGTGGCGGTCCAGGGCGTGGAAGGTCTCAACGCCGCCCACGAAAAGGGCATCCTCCACGGCGACATCAAACCGGAAAACATCATGCTGACGCCGGAGGGCAGAGTCAAGGTGCTGGATTTCGGCGTGGCCCGCCGCTTCTCGCTGGGTGATGCCAACCAGGCGACGCTTACGGTTGCGACGCTCTCCGGGGCCATGGAAGGCACGCCCGCTTACATGGCGCCCGAAGTACTGATGCAAAAACCTTACGATGGACGCGCCGACCTGTTCTCCATGGGCTTGGTCTGCTACGAGATGCTGGGCGGCAAGCAACCATTTGAGACCGACAGCATGGCGGGCACGTTGGCGTCAGTACTGCACACGGAGCCGCCGCCGATCGAGCAGCTCAATCCAAAAGTTTCCTCTTCGGTATCCGCCGTGGTGCAGACCATGCTGGCCAAGGATCCGGCACAACGTTATTCCACGGCCAGAGATGTTCTGGTGGACTTGCGCCGCGTGCAGCAGGGAGAAGATCCCGTCTTTGCGCACGGCACCGTTGCGCCGAAAAAACCGAAACCCAGCTTCTCGCCAAAAATAAAGATAGCGACTGCGATGGTCGCTACCGCGCTCATCGTGGCGGCGGCCCTCTTCGTCGCGAGTCTGCTGCGGCACGGCTCGCGCGACGCCGCATCGAGTTCGACCCAGAGCAATGGTGAAAAATCCACCACTCTGCTGGTCCTCCCATTCGATGCCGTGTCCGATGACGCCAAGCTCACCGCCTTCGGCAACGGTCTCGTAAACACACTGACTGCGAAGCTGGCACAACTGAGCGAGAACCATCCCTTGCAGGTTGTTTCTGTGGGTGAGCTTCGCCAGAAGAGCGTGACCGATCTGGCCCAGGCGCGCCAGGAATTCGGCGCGGATACCGGACTTCACGTTGCCCTGCAACGGTCAGGAGATCTGGTGCGGGTTACCTACTCGCTCACCGACGCTAAGAACGGAAAAGTGGTCAAAGCCGGAGCCACCGACGCGCCCGTCACGGATCCGTTCGCCATCGAGGATGAAGTCACCAAAGCCGTGGCCGCGGCGCTCGGGTTTTCGCTCAGAGCCGACGAAATTCGCGAACTGGGTTTCCACGGCACCAGCATGCCCGATGCCTACAACTACTACACTCAGGCGCGCGGCTATCTGGAAGATGCCAACAAAGCCGCCAGTGTAGACAGCGCCATCATCCTGCTCAGCCAGGCGCTCAAAGTCGATCCGAACTATGGCCGAGCGGAAGCCGATCTGGGCAGCGCCTACTGGGCAAAATACGAAGCAACCAAAGATAAGAGCTTCATAGCGAAGTCGCGGCAGGCCTGCTCGAAAGCTATTGACCTGGGAAATGCCGGGGCCGCCGGGCACGTTTGTTTAGGGGTGATCAATAGCGGAACAGGAAAGTATGAGGAAGCGGCGGACCAGTTTCAGCGCGCTGCGCAGCTCGAGCCGACTAACGAGGACGCGCTGATTGGCCTAGGCGGGGCATATGAGAGGCTGGGCAAGCCGCAGGATGCGGACGCTACTTATAAGAAGATTGTGCAGCTTCGCCCGAGTTATTGGCGCGGCTACAACCTGCTGGGGGCGTTTTATCTGAGGCAAGCGCAATATGACGATGCCGCCAAGATGTTCCAGAAAGTCATCGAGCGCACGCCGGAAAGCTTCCGCGGATATGCTAATCTTGGCGCTGCCTATTTGTACCAGGCAAGATATGCCGAGGCCATCAAGCCACTCGAACAGGCGCTGGCGATCCATCCCACCGCAGATACGTATTCAAACCTGGGAACGGCTTACTATTATCAGCGCCGGTTCAAAGAGGCTGCGCAAACATACGAAAAGGCTCTTCAACTGAACGATAAGGACTACTCCAACTGGGGAAATCTGGGAGAAGCTTATTACCTAAATGCCGAACGTGCCAAAGCTGGCCAGGCATTCCGCAACGCCATCCAGTTGGCCAAGGTCGATCTCGCAGTCAATTCGCATGAACCACAACTGCTCAAGAATTTGGCGGATTACTATGTCATGCTCGGAGATCGAACGGTTGCCCTCAAATACCTAAACGAAGCGTTGCAGGAGAGCAAATTCGACCGGGAATCGCTATTTAAGGCCGGGCAGGTGTACAACCATCTGGGCGAAACGGGACCCGCGATCGAGTGGTTGAGCAAGGCTCTACGGGCCGGGTACCCGGTGGAGATGTTCCGTACGGCGCCAGATTTAGACAATCTACGCACGGATGCGCGTTTCCAAGATTTGTTGAAGTCAAGTAGCTCGGGGCCGAATCCAGGAAAGTAGTCGAATCCAAACGCAATTTGCAGCGTGCTTGTGTTGAAACGGGCGTGCGACGGTTTCGTGTCAGGCATGACGGAAAGGCGTGCCCTGATGCGAACATCAATTCAAACACTACCAAACCGAGAAGGAGAAAAAAATGGATGTCTGTGGTGGAGGTACAATCAGCGTCGGCGCCACTTCAATTAGCTTTACCAATGACCACACTGAGCCGTGCACCCTTAGTGACTGCACATTGCCGGGATGGCCGACAACCAATCCAGTCATTCCTGCGAAACAAGGGTCAACCCCAGGCACCGGGACCGTACAGCTTTCCACACCGGCGACGGCTGGCGATTACCCTTATACGGCTAGCTGCTGCAAGAAGAGGACTGGCCCCCAAATCAAAGTTCAGTAGGGCCGAACCCAGCCGGTCAGGTGAGCGTCGCAGCTAAGCGGCGACGCCACGAAACGAACATGAACTTAACCAAGCGACATCCCACAAGGAGAAGAAGAAATGGATATCTGTGCCGGAGGTACGATCAGCATCGGCGCCACCTCAGTCAGCTTTACCAACGACCACACTGAGCAGTGCACCATCACTAGCTGCGATATGCCGGGATGGCCAACCACCGATCCCGTGATTCCCGGGAGACAAGGCTCGACCCCTGGCACCGGAATTGTCTATCTTACCGAGCCCGCACAAGCTGGCACCTATGACTACACTCCCGATTGCTGTGATCAGGGGACGGGCCCGCAAATCAAAGTCCAGTAGGGCCGAGCTCGGAAGTTTTCATTTGACAATTCTCCCCCGGGGGGTAGAGTAAGCGCCTTCCCCGGGTCTAACTCAAACAAGGAGAATTGCAAGATGAAGAAAGTCCTGCTGTTGCTGACCGTGGGTATGGTTCTGATGTCGGCAGTCCCGAGCCTCTGGGCTACAGACTCGCAGATTAAAGTGCAGGGGCCGATCACTCCACCGCCCCCGCCCGAACCCTCCAAATGACAATTCAATGCAACCAAGCTAAACCCTGCCGCGAGGTGGGGCTTTTTTTTCAGAAGCGCACGCAAGAAAGTTCTCAGTTCTCAGATAAATCCTCCAATAGCTCTGTTCAATTCCCTAACGAGAATGGAGACTGAGAGCTGGGAACTGCCTCCTCCCGGCACTCGCAGTACATGCCCGCCAGATACCTACCTTCGTTACCGCCCCTTCCCTAGACTGAAAGCACCCCTGCAAAGCAGGAATGGCTTCCCCCAAGTCACCGATCTTTCCAGAAGTTCTCAGTTCCCGGTTCTCAGTTCTCAGTAAGACCTGCAGAACCGAGGAACAAAGGTTTTTCTGAGAACTGCGAACTGACAACTGAGAACTGCCTTCACCCCTTCCACCGGTATGCGTCCGGTTGGGCCAGTCCGATATGCGCCAGCACCCGGTTCGCGAATTCGTGGGCCATGGCATCGGCGTCTGACGGATGGTTATAAAACGTTGGAATCACGGGGAAGATTGTCGCCCCCGCGTCCGCCGCCAGCGCCATGTTGCGGATGTGGATTTTGTTCAGCGGCGTCTCGCGGACGCAGAGCACCAGCGGCCGGCGCTCTTTAAGGGTCACATCTCCGGCGCGCTCGATCAGCCGTGAGGCGGTGCCGTTGGCAATGCGGCCCAGAGTCCCCACGCTGCACGGGATCACCACCATCGCGTCCGAAGGATACGACCCGCTGGCCACGTTGGCCCCGATATCGGTGTTGGCCTGCTGCTGAATCTTTGTCGAAGACGCGCCGATGATTTGACGTAGAAGGTCGGAGCGCCCTTCAACGCCAAGTTCCTCGGCCAGGACGCGCAGGCCGCTGTCGGAAGCGATGAAGTTCACCGTCTTCACGCGCGCGTCGCGTTCCACGGTGAGCAGGAAGTGCTTCAGAAATATCGACCCGCTGGCGCCGGTAGTGGCCACCGTCAGGTTTTCCGGAATCAGAAAGGACAAAGTTGGCGCTCCACGAGGCAATCCAGGTCACGGCCTCGAAAAATTGAGGATAGGGAGGCACGAAAGGCAAGTCAAGGCGACCTCCAAATTTATGTCCACCACCGGCATCTTACGATCGCGGCGCAGTGCCGCCCAACGCCACGCCATGGCCAGCGTGGTGCGTATGATTGGCGCCATCGATCCCACCGCCGGATGCAAGTATCTGCGCGACTTTCGCGAGGCTTACCGCTCCTACGAGAAAGTTCTCGCCCTGAGCGATGTCCGCCACGAAATCGCCAAGGCTGGAATCGTTTTGGTCGGCGACTATCACGCCCTGTCCAACTCACAGCGCTATTTGGCCTCGCTCCTCCGCGACCCCGAACTCCACCAGCGCCCCGTGGTGCTGGGAGTGGAAACCATTTTCTCCCGCGACCAGCACATTCTCGACGAATGGCTGCGCGGCGAGATCGATGAAAATGAACTGCGCCAGCGCATCCGTTTCGATCTCGACTGGGGATACGACTGGCCGACATTTTACGAACTGCTTTCCGCTGCCCGCGACCACGGCGCCTCCATCTACGGGCTCGATTGCATGCCCCGCGAAGACCTGCGCAAGATTGGGGCTCGCGACCGCCACGCCGCCGACAAGATTGCCGAACTCCGCCACCACGATTCCGACGCGCTCATCATGGTGCTGTTCGGCGAGTCGCATCTCGCGCCCCAGCATCTGCCCGCCCTGCTTCAGCAGCGGCTTCCCGCGGAACCCACGCTCACCGTTCTGCAAAACGTCGACGCCCTCTACTGGCGCGCCGCCGGAGAAGCTCGCGACCACGTCGAAGCCGTCCAAGTCCGCAAAGAAGTTCGCAAAGAAGTCCGCGAAAATGTGGTCTGCGTTTTCAACGCCACGCCCCTGGAAAAATACGAGACCTACCGCATCTGGCTCGATCGCTGGGGGCGCAGCGATAACGACAGCGCGCCCGACCTCGGACCCACGCTCTACAACCTGATCGACGGCTTGGTCCGCTTTCTCGGCATCAACCAGTACTCTTCGCACAACACCACGCAACCCAAGCTTCTGGTTGACCTGATGCCCGAAGTCTATTCGCGCAGCTCGGACGCGCTTCTGCGCCGCCTGTTATCGCGCAAGGGATTCACTGCCGAGCACCGCCAGCGTCTGCTCCGCCAGGTCCGCGAGCGCGGTAGCGTCTACCTCACGCCGATCAATGCCGTGTACGTGCGCCAGTTTCGCATGACCTCCTCCGCCGAGGACGCCACCCGCTTCCTTCATCAGGCCTGTCGCGGCTTGCCGAATCTTTCCAACGGC
>JBGPFV010000109.1:0-7748 GCA_041483535.1 Terriglobia bacterium
GAAAGTATCCACCAGTACACTGACGGGGTCAGCCACACCGATGGCGTAGGCGAGTTGCACTTCGCAGCGGTCAGCCAGGCCGGCAGCCACGATGTTTTTCGCGATGTAGCGGGCCATGTACGCGGCCGAACGGTCCACCTTGGTCGGATCCTTGCCGCTGAACGCGCCGCCGCCGTGACGTCCCATGCCGCCGTATGTGTCCACGATAATCTTGCGTCCGGTCAGGCCGGAATCGCCCATGGGGCCGCCGATGACGAACCGCCCAGTGGGATTGATGTGGTACTTGGTGTCCTCATCGAGCAGGTGGGCCGGAACCACGGCCTGGATGACGTGCTTCAAAATGTCGGCGCGCAGTTCGTCGTTGCCGACAGTTTCGGAATGCTGGGTGGAGACGACCACGGCATCGACCCGCTTCACTTTGCCGGGCGCGCTGTATTCGACCGTGACCTGTGATTTTCCATCGGGCCGCAGGTAGGGGCAGGTGCCATTCTTGCGAACTTCAGAAAGTTTCTGGCAGAGCTTGTGGGCGAGTGAAATCGGGAGGGGCATCAGTTCGGGAGTCTCGTTGCAGGCGAAGCCGAACATCATGCCCTGGTCGCCGGCGCCGCCCGTATCCACGCCCATCGCGATATCGCCGGACTGCTTGTTGATGCTCGAAATCACGGCGCAAGTGTTGGAGTCGAAACCGTACACGGCATTGTCGTAGCCAATAGATTGGACTACTCCGCGCACGAGATTTTGAAAGTCGACATAGGCTTTGGTGGTGATCTCGCCGGCGATCACGACCAGGCCGGTGCAGGTCAGGGTTTCACAGGCGACGCGGCTGGTCGGATCTTCACGAAGGCAGGCGTCGAGAATGGCATCGGAAATCTGGTCGGCGATCTTGTCCGGATGTCCCTCGGTTACAGACTCCGAGGTAAACAGAAAACGATTGGTTGCTGGCAAGCTGGTATCTCCTCAAAGGTGACTTCGAGCCTTTACGTCCGATAAGGGAGGCTTACGGAGCCTGGGGCTCTCGACCGGGGTTTGGCTAAATCTTCCTAGAAACGGTACCAGAGATTACCCCGAAAGCGCAACGGAATAGGGCAGGGCCCTAGACCGCGGGCATCGAGTGGAAGCCAGTTGACATTGAATGGCGGAAACGGTTGGTAAGCGGAAGAAAAGAAGAGACAAACTTAGGGCGTGGAAGGCGGCGCCGGGGCATTCGGCAGGATTCCCCGAGGACCAAAAGTAACCATCTTAACCTCCCCGGATTCTCCCCCGATGTCCAGCTTTTGTCCATTGAATCGAAAGTCAACGCCGCCGGCGTTTCCGGCCTTGACCGTGATTTCCTTCCGGCCGCGCACGGTGCGCTCGCTGCCGGCGGGCAAAAGTTCGGAGGAGATGGCTTTGTCGTCGGCGGTGATCGAGACCCAGGATTCTTCGCGGGCCCGGATGACCACCGTAAACTCGCCCGGAACTGCGGCGGGGGTGGCAGGGGTTAAGTCCTGAGATGTTTTGGGAGCGACGGAGGTGGCGGATATTCCCGCCGGCGAACCGGCTGTCGGCGAACCGGAGGTGGTTGCAGCGGCGCCATTCTCAAGATTCTTATCTTTATTTCTAGCTTTATTTTTGTCTTTGCCGGACGCTCCTCCTGAGGACGGCGCCGCGGGTGACCGCGTCGCGGTCGTGGTTGCCGTTGACGGAACGGACGGTCTCGGGAGATCCCGCCGGCGATGGCTCCAGAGGGAGAGTGCGAGCGCTACGACGAGCAGGACCGCGGCGAACCACCCCCAGGGGAGTTGGCGGGCAGGGGCGTCGGACGTGGCTTCCAAACGGCTAAGGGTCTCTTCATTTTTGCGCCCCTCGTCTTCGGGCGCTACGATTTCTGTCGAAACCGGAGGCGCGTCGCCGGAAGCTTCGAGGTAGTCGGCAACGGTTTGATCTTCGTCGAGGCCAACGCAGCGGGAATAGGCGCGGACGAAGCCCTTGTTGAAGATGCCCCCCGGCAACTGGTTGAACTTATCTTCTTCCAGCGCTTGCAGCATGCGCGTCCCGATTTTGGTGGAGCTGGAAATCTGCTCTAGCGAGATCTTGCGCTTCTCGCGCTCCAGCTTCAGTTTTTCGCCAAAGGACGGCAACCCAGTCTCCCGTTTTCACCGGACGGCGAACGGAATTCTACTCCGTTGAGAAGCAACATCATAGACCATTCGGTGGTGCTGAGCCGCGACCTTCGAGCCGCAAGTTTCGAGCCAGCCGGGTTTGCCCGCAGCTCATCGCCCGTAGCTAGCGGCCTGCCATTTCCCTAGCCACTTCTACAACCGGGTTGGCGGGACGGGTACCCGTTACCTCGGTTCGTTGCCCGAGCGGTGCAACCAAACCTATAATTTTGTATCCAACTACCCGAACGAGGAGTGCATGGCAGAGGCAGCGGGCACATCCCCAATTCGCCTGTCGCAAGAGCTGACCATCTTCCACGATGTCGCCAAGGCGCTGACTTCGTCGCTCAACCTCGATTCGATCCTGCAGACCATTATGGAGAAGATGGCGGAATACTTCCGTCCGGATACCTGGTCGCTGCTGATGGTGGACGAGGAAAAGGACGAGCTCTATTTCGCCATCGCAGTGGGAGCCGCGGCGGAGGTGCTGGCGAAGGCGCGCTTGAAGGTGGGTGAGGGAATTGCCGGCTGGGTGGCCAAGCACGGACAGGCGCTGATCGTGCCCGACGTGCGGAACGATCCGCGCTTCTCCTCCCGGCTCGACGAGATGACGCGCTTGCAGACCCGCTCGGTCATCTGCGTGCCGTTGCGCTCGAGGCACCGCGTGCTGGGCGTGATTCAACTGATCAACGCCGACGTGGGCCTAAGCGAACAGGAGATGTTCTTCCTGAATGCCTTGTGCGATTACGCCGCCATTGCCGTCGAGAATGCGAGGGCGGTGGAGAAAATTCAGGAACTGACCATCACCGACGATTGCACGGGTCTGTTCAATGCGCGGCATCTGCACAAAACGCTGGAAACCGAGGTCTACCGCTCGGCACGTTTCGGTTACGAGTTCAGCGTGATTTTTATCGACCTCGACCATTTTAAGGCGGTCAACGATACCCATGGACATCTGGTGGGAAGCCGGCTGCTGGCCGAAATCGGCTACCTGATCAAAGCGCAGTTGCGGCTGATTGATTTCGCCTTCCGTTATGGGGGAGACGAGTTTGTCGTCCTGCTGCCGCAAACCACCAAGGATCAGGCGGTGGTGGTGGCAAAGCGTCTGCAGGATTCGGTGCGCGCGGGGATCTTCTGCACCGAGTTGGGCTTGAACCTGACCCTTCGCGCCAGTATGGGGCTGGCGACTTTTCCGCACGATGCACGGACGCCGCACGACATCATCCGCCAAGCCGACGAGATGATGTATATGGTGAAGAACACCACCCGCGACAACATCGGCATTGCCTCGCGCGGGCTGATGGAGCCGTAGAAAGCCCCTGTGGGGACGGGCGCTTTCGCCCGTCCCAGCCGAGCGTAGCTCGGCAGCCGTCTATGCTCGCAGCAGTTCTAGAACTTTTCCAAATCTAACCTACTGTTGTTCCCGCTTTTGCCGATCCGTCGGCTGGTCTGTTTGTGGCTGCGCCTCTTTCGGGTCCGGTTTCCATGTAGATGCGTTGGCGGGCGCGGAGGGGTTAACGCCGAAGTCCCAAACATAGAGGTTCATTCCTTCCTTGCCCAGCATCTCGGCGACGGCGTATTCGCCTGCTGCGAGCGGTTCGGTGGGTGTGAGCTTGACCCAGCCTCCGGTCATGGTCGTGACCGTGGCCGCGACATAGCGTTCATCGGTCTTCATCTTTCCGGTAACCGCGATCTTGACCGCGCCCGCAACGCGTTTGCCGCCTTTGACCTCGACCCGAATGATCTTGAAGCGGTCGCTTTGGCTGGGCGCGAGCGGCGCGGGCTCGCCGGTGGCCTGCACGGTTGCGCTAGCACCCGGATTCTGGCCGGCCTGCCTCTGACTGGCTTGGTCGGCGTCGAGGTTGATGTAGAGGGACGGCACGGTGGTGTGCGCCTGAATCTTGGCATGGGTTCCAGGGAGTTCAATGCGTTGCCGGGCGCCGGCCAGCGGATTGATCGTCGACCGCAAAATATTCGACTTAGTGTTTTTATCCAGGTCGGTGCCCGATTGCTGCAGTTCAGCCAACTGCGGCTGGTTCAAGTAAGTATCGAGGAGGAAGATGCCGCCTTCGTCGGGCAGGTGCAGGCCGGGCGCGACCTGCGGGGAGCGGGCTTGTTCGGCTTTCCGTTCAGCCTCGAGTTCCTTGTCGAGTTCGACCGCTTCCGGACCGAGCTTACCCTGCTCGCGGCCTTGCTCAAACTTATCGGTGGCGTCCCAGTCGATCAGCGCTTTCGGAACTTCCTCCCACTCGCCGCGCTCGGCGCTGTAATAGCGGACGCGTTCGCCGTGAATCTCGTACTTGGTGACGGACTGGTAGGAACCGTCTTTCAGAATGAGGCGGCGGGCCTGGGTCTGGGCGGGCGCGGGAAGTTGGAACAAACAAAAGGAGACCAACGCAATGGTCGCTGCCGCGAGAACTCCCGTCCTGCCAAAGAATGATTTCATGCCGCGGAACATTATCGGTCTTTTCTGGTGCTTTCGAAAGGTTAGATGCGGGCGGGTGCCCCGTCCTTTTCGCGTACTTTGCAAAAAGGGTGGGTGACTGGGATCATCTGAGCGCGGCTATCCGCAAGGGAATGCCTTTAGTAAAGCGTTCGCTACCAATAGAACGGCGGGAAGATGAAGTTCTTCGGGGTGATCGTTGGCATACTTCACGATTACCTTCGCCACTTGTGAGCTTGAAGCGCCGTCCGGCAGACACCACCCATGAGCGGTGTGTGCCGGAGGCAAAGCCTGATCGAAGTCAGCAAGGTCAAGAATGCCTGAGATATAGCCAAGGCACGTCATTACCTCCGGCGCATCCTTCAAAGGGACTGTCTTCCCGTCTGGATTGATGTTCTCAACGTTCTTACACTTGCTAATAAGATTTTCTGCCTTGCCCATACGAGAATGCACCGGGATCATGTTCTCATCAGGTTTTCCTTGGGATCCCTGCGAGTTGTTGGGTAACCACAGAGTCAAAATACAAGCGATCACCCATTTTGCCTGTCTTCTAATCATGATCCTCCTCCTTGTTTCTCAGCGGATTCTAGAAAGTTCTTATGCAGTTCTAAGCATTTGGGGAATCGGTCCTCCTTCAACGGAATCTCAAGGAAGTCCGCATGGTTTTGCAGAGTCAGCCAGACTTCTCGATTCACCATTCCAACGTAATTCCTCGCCAGTTTTTCGAAGGACTCTCCAAGAAGCTGGGGCCGCGGATTCACCCCGGCAATCGTACTCGCAATCGAGACTGAATTCATCACAGCCTGCAACGTGGGATGAGACATCTCGCTCAATTCACCCCACTCGCGTGCAAAGCCCGCACGTTCACCGTGTAGTTGGACAATCAATGCTTCGAGGGGGTCCCGGTCCACCTTCCAAGCGTCCGGTTGTGATTCGAGCCATTTCCGTGCTTTCGTTGCAGAGTGGCGGAGCTTTAGCTCAAACTGCAATTGCCAAGACTCAATAAATGAACGACGCACGCTGTCATACGCATCGAGGAATCCAGGATGTGCAAGGTGGAGCATTCCCCGAAGGAGACTGATCGAACGGATACCGACCATGAGGAAGGCGGAGAGCTGACTATGGTCCTCAAGACCCTTGCAGTTCTCAACGCCGATCTTCAGGTATTCGTGCTCCAATTCATCCAAGCACGGACCAATCTCCTCAAACAAATCACCCACTCTGACATCTCCCATCCCAACCCGTCATTCTCGCTCGCACTCCCAATTTGTCAACCGTTTAGCTAACGCTCTTACCTGCTGTTCCCATTTTGAGGGGTGGGCTCCCCGCACCCGCCGCCTGAACTGACAGCCGAAAGCTGAAAGCTGACAGCTGCTTTTTCCACATTCCCTTCCAGAAAAAACTCTGTCATAATTGATCGTGCACCCCAGCCCGCACAATTTTCCAAACAAAATCAAAGCGAGGAAGCGATGTCGGCCAAGTACATTTTTGTAACCGGCGGTGTGGTGTCTTCATTGGGCAAGGGATTGGCGGCGGCCTCCATTGGATGCCTGCTCGAAAGCCGCGGCCTCAAGGTCAACCTGATGAAGTTCGATCCCTACCTGAACGTCGATCCGGGGACGATGTCGCCGTTTCAGCACGGCGAAGTTTTCGTGACCGACGACGGCGCCGAAACCGATCTTGACCTCGGCCACTACGAGCGTTTCACCCACGCCAAACTTTCTCGCGACAACAACTGGACCACCGGCAAGATTTACGAGCAAATCATCGCCAAAGAGCGGCGTGGGGATTACCTGGGCAAGACCGTGCAAGTGATTCCGCACGTCACCAACGAAATCAAGGCGGCGGCCAAGAAAGTGGCGCAGGACGTGGACGTGTTGATCGCCGAGATCGGCGGCACGGTGGGCGACATCGAATCGTTGCCGTTCATCGAAGCCATCCGCCAGATGCGCCAGGAACTGGGCCGCGACAACACGCTGTTCGTGCACGTGACGCTGGTGCCGTTCATCGCCGCGGCGCAGGAATTGAAGACCAAGCCGACCCAGCACTCCGTCAAAGAATTGCTCAGCGTCGGAATTCAGCCGGATATTCTGCTCTGCCGCACCGACCGTTACCTTTCGAAGGAGATCAAGTCGAAAATAGCGCTCTTCTGCAACGTCGAAGAAGAGGCGGTGATCACGGCCAAGGACGTTGCGTCCATCTACGAAGTGCCGGTGTGTTTCGCGCATGAAGAGGTGGACACGCTGGTCCTGCGCCGCCTCAAACTGGAAGCGAAAGATCGCGACCTTTCGAAGTGGAACGAGCTGGTGCACCGCGTCTACAACCCGAAAGATGTGGTCAGGATCGGCATTGTAGGAAAGTACGTGGAGTATGAGGACAGCTATAAATCACTGAAAGAAGCGCTGGTGCACGGCGCTCTGGCCCATAACCTCAAGCTGGAAGTGAGTTGGATCGAAGCCGAAGGCCTGGAGACTACCGACAAGGCCGATAAGAGTTATGAAGCGCAACTGGAAGACTACGACGGCTTGCTCGTGCCCGGTGGATTCGGCAAGCGCGGCATTGAAGGCATGTTGAAGGCGATCCAGTATGCGCGCGAGAAACATGTGCCGTACTTCGGAATCTGCCTGGGTATGCAAACGGCTTGTGTTGAATACGCGCGCAACGTCTGCGGATTGGCGGATGCCAATTCGAGTGAGTTCGATCAGGCGACTCCGCATCGAGTGATCTACAAGCTGCGCGAGTTGCGTGGCGTGGAAGATCTCGGCGGCACCATGCGCCTGGGAGCATGGCCGTGCAAGATCGAGCCGGGAACGCTGGCGTCCAAAGTGTATGGCCAGACCGAGATCAGCGAACGCCACCGGCATCGTTACGAATTCAACCGCGAGTACGAAGAGCCGATGGTGGCGGCCGGGCTGCGCATTTCCGGTTCGACTCCAGACGGCACGTACGTGGAGATGATCGAGATTCCCGGCCATCCATTTTTCATCGGATGCCAGTTCCATCCGGAATTCAAATCGAAACCCCTGGAGCCGCATCCGCTGTTTAAGGCGTTCGTGGGCGCGGCCTACGAACACGGGCAGAAAAAGAAAGAGCGGAAAGACGCGGCGGTAGTCGAGATGTTCATGCGGCCGGAAAAAGTGGGGAGAAGATAGATCGGGTGATCTGAC
>JBGPFV010000110.1:0-7720 GCA_041483535.1 Terriglobia bacterium
CAAGCAATTCATACTGCGCGGCAACGTGGTGGATCTGGCGGTGGGCGTGGTGATTGGCGCGGCGTTTGGGTCGGTGGTCACGGCTCTGACTAAGGATCTTCTTACGCCTCTGATTGCTGCCCTGGTCAAAGCGCCCGACTTCTCCGCGCTCACGTGGACCGTCAACGGCAGCACCTTTCACTACGGGGACTTCGTAAACACCGTGATTTCGTTTCTGCTGGTGGCGGGCGCGGTGTACTTTTTTGTTGTGACCCCGATCAATGCGCTAATTGCGCGGACCCGCAAGGATCCGGCGCCGGCGGATCCGACCACCAAGAAGTGTCCGGAATGCCTGAGCGAGATTCCAATTGATGCGCGGCGATGCAGTCATTGCTCGGAGCCGGTAATGGGGAAGGCGGCGTAGCGGCCCCCTTCGCCCCTTTCGGGGTGTTACCAACGAGGCATGGCATCGCTGGCGATGCCCGATTAGAATCCTTTCCCGGTCGCTGCCCCGAGCGGGTTTCGTTCATTCTCGGTAGTGGTGCAGTTTGACCAACAATGCGGTCATACACGAAGGTAATTGGCAAGAGGATTGCCTTGAAAGTAAAGTGAGTCAGAATGGCAACGCACGAGCAGGTCTGGATAAAGGTCAACGCGCCGGTGGATGCGGGTGTAGCAGAGATCGTGTCCGTTCTCAACGGCGTTGATGGGTTGGAGACTTTGCAGAGCTCGTAGGAGATTGCCACCAACTTAAGAATGACGTTGACAGCTACAATGACAACATAAACCCAAGCGAACCAATCCAAATGATCTTCGACTGCAGAGACGATTTGGCTGAGATTGAAGTCCTAGAATCGCTCAAGACTGCTTAGTAATCTCTCGCGTGATACGGGCAGCAGCCTGATTAACGTCCTCCCGAGAAGTGTGCTTTGGGGAAATTTGCTCTGGGCGAGCTTCGGTTCTCTTTTCCACCTGATTGGCTTGGCGCTGTGCTTTATCGGATTTTGTACGCTTTTTCGCCATACCTACAGTTTTCCACAAGCCGCGCTCTGGCGCTACCCCTGTGGATTTCAAACTGCACCACTACCTCATTCTCCCTCCAGTTGACGCCTGATCTCTGCCGCGCATAGGATATTCGTTTGACTTCATGGGGAATGGGGTCCCGTGCAGGCGGGACTTCAGCTTCATCGCAGGCGCAATCATGGATAAGAAGAAACTAGAGACGTTCCGAAAGAGACTCGAAACCCGACAGCAGGAACTGCGCCACATGGTGGTCCGCAATCAGCAGGACGGCCGCACCGCCGACGATGAGGCCACGCAGGACGTCGCCGATCGCGCCGCCAGCTCCTACAACAAGGAATTCCTGTTCAGCCAGAGCAACAACGATCGCCAGTTGCTCAACATGGTCGACGGCGCTCTGGCCCGCATCCGCGAAGGCAGCTTCGGAGAATGCGTCTCTTGCGGCAAGGAGATCAACGCCAAGCGTCTGGAAGCAGTGCCGTGGACCCGCCATTGCATCGCGTGCCAGGAAAAAGCGGAAAAGGGCCTGCTGGAAGCCGCGCAATAATTGCCGTCGATTTTCGTTGGGGCGCACACATCTGTTCTTGGATGCTGTGTTCTTTGACGCTCTGGAAATCGGCCTGCTAAACTGAATCATTGCCATCCTACCTTTAAGCGAAGAAGGAAGCCCGTGCGCGCAGAAACCCGGCATCAACTGAAACAGGACCGCTTCAGCAAGGTAACGCTGGAAGCGGCGGAGAACGCCGCCCACTGGTCGGTGGAACACCAGGCGAAACTCATTGCCGCCGTGATTGCGGTGATCGTGATTGCCGCGGTCGTGTTTGGCGGCTGGTACTACGTCAACACGCAGGACGAAAAGGCGAGCGCCGAGCTTTCTACGGCGGTCCGCACTTTTGAAACGCCGGTGCGTCCGGCGGGCGTGCCCGCGCAACCGGGATACGACAGCTTCGCGTCGCCGCAGGAGCGGGCTACCGCAGCGCGCAAGCAGTTCCAGCAGATCGTCGATAAGTATCCGCACACGCACACGGCCGATATGGCGCGCTATTTTGTAGGATTGGCGTCGTCACAGCTTAACGACAACGCGGCCGCGGAGCGCAGTTTGCAGGAGGCGTCCGGTTCTTCGAACGCCGACCTGGCGGCACTTGGCAAGTTCGCGCTGGCTTCGGTTTATCGCGCGGAGAATAAGGACACGCAGGCGATCGATCTTTATAAACAGTTGATCGACAAGCCTACGATCGTCGTCAGCAAAGCCACGGCGCAGCTCGAGCTCGCCGCGTTCTACGAGGCACAGAAGAAGCCGGACGAAGCGAAGAGGATTTACGACCAGGTGGAGAAAGAAAATCCCGCCACCGAGGCGGCATCGCTGGCGCAGCGGCGAGCTACGGCACTCAAGCAGTAAGCTGATGGAGAGCCGGGCGTCCCCGCCCGGCCGCGAAACTGCTGGACCCTTCGACTTCGCTCAGAGCAGGCTCGCGAGACGCCCGTCGCTCCACTTAGGCGATGCGACGCAGGCATTGGATGAGCCGGTTACAGTCTTCGCCCGTGTTGTAAACGTGCGGCGTCACCCGAATCGAACTTCCGCGGACGCTGACGAATACTTTTTCTCGGGCGAGCATTTCGGGCAGTTCCTTCGGAATCCCCGCTTTTCTCCTCAGCGCCAGGTAGTGAGGCGCGCGCCACGGTTCGGAAGGCGCGGAAAAACCCAGGTCCGCCGCGGCGTCGGCCAGTTGACGATTGAGCGCGCCGGCCGTCTCGGAAATCCGCGCGACGTCCCACTCCAGCAACTGTTTCATGGCGCGCACGGCTGCGGGCAGCAGCGCGAAGTTCGAGCGCTCGCCCATATCGAAGCGCCGCGCGCCCTCGTCGTAGTTTTCGGTGTAGAGGATCAGGCTCGAGAAATCGCGGGCGTCGGCGCGTTGAATCCAATTCTCTTCCAGCGGTATTCCCTGCTGCCATTTCGGAGCGACGTAGAGAAGCCCGACGGAATAGGGCCCGAGCAGCCATTTGTAGCTGGCGGCGACGGCGAAATCCGGCTGCACTCCATTCTGCAAACCGCTGACGCTGAAGGGCAGCGCGCCGAGGGACTGGGTGAGGTCGAGGACGAGCGCGGCGCCGAGCTTGCGGCACGCTTCGCCGATGCGGACGAGGTCGAGCCTTCCGCCGCTGGTCCAGTGCACGTGCGGGAGGGCGGCGATGGCCACGTCGGCGGTCAGCGAATTCAGAACGGCGGCGGTCCAGTCGTTATTTTCGGGCCAGGCGACAACCTTCAGCGCAGCGCCGGTTTCTTCCGCCCTCCGCTGCCACGCGTAGTAGTTGGAGGGGAACTGTTCGGCGAGTACGAGAATGCTCTGGCCTTTTTTGACCGGCAGATTTCGCGCGGCGGTGGCGATGCCGTAGCTGGCCGAGGGAACGATGGCGATGTCGCCGGGTGAGCAGTTGACGACCTGCGCGGCGGTGGCGCGGAACTCGTCCGCGCCGGTAAAGAATTTGTCGGGAGTGATGTCCCATGGGTGCGCTTTGCGGGCCAGCCCCGCGGTTCCGGCCTCCAGCGCCGGCTTCATCAGCGGCGACATGTAGGCGCAGTTCAGGTAGGCGACGTCGTCGGGGATATCGAAGAGATGGCGCTGGCAGGGAATCATGGGCTAGTCCAAACTGCCTTGTTCGATGACGACGTTCTCGCGGACGATGAGCCGATGCGCGGCCATCTCGCGCAGTTTGGGGAGAACGCGGCTGACGTGCTCGTCGGTATCGACGAAGGAGATCACGACGGGCAACTCGCCTCCGGCTTCGACGAGGTGAGCGGTGTGGACTCTGCCTCTTCCGAGGAAGCCAGCTACGGCGTGGAAGGCTACGGCGCCGAAGGAGTTTTCTTCGCGCAGGTATTTCAGGATTTCCAGATGCAGCGGGCGGTGGTGCCAGGAATCGCCCTCGGTGAGATAGATGGTGACTTGAACGGCCATAACGGCTGCCATTCTACAACCCCCGGGCGAGCGCGGCGCCCGCCAAAACGGCGGCGAGGCAGAGCGCGTTGCTGGCCACGATGTTGATGCCGGTCAGGAGCCATTGCCCCTGCTCCATCAGCGCGAAACTTTCGAAGGCGTAGCTGGAGAAAGTTGTGTAGGAGCCGCAGAAGCCGATGGCCACCAGCAAGCGCCAGTGCGGGTCGAGCAGCGCGCGCTCGGTCGAGAAGACGAGAAAGAATCCGAGGATGAGGCTGCCGGTGAGGTTGATCAGCAGCGTGCCGTAAGGGAAGGCGGATGCGAAATCGCGGGCGATGAGAGTGCTGAGGAAGTAGCGGGCGCTGGCTCCGACAACGGCGCCGAGCGCGATCCAGAGATAGTTCAAGCGACGGAGTCCTCCTGCAAGAATTCTGTAGGAGTTATTAGCCCGGAAGGCGGTTAACGGCGAACTCCATCGCCTGTGCCTCAGTATAACGCAGCGGCGGGCGCGTATCCGATTAGAAAGCACCCAGCCAGCGGACCGGAAAGCGCCCCCCGAGAGCGTTCACCAGGCGCTCGTCAGCGGTGATGAGATATTTACCCGTGGCAGCGGCCATCGCAACGTAGGTGCTGTCGTAAATGGATCGGTCGAAATCGGAGGCGATCTTGAACGCTTCCGGCAGAAAAGCTCGGCTCGGCACAGTGGGAAAATCGCGGTTGAGCATCGCTTCGAGAGCGCGTTGCGCTAACACGGATGTGATGGCGCCGCGTTTGGCGGCCTTCCAGAGGAAGCTGCCGATCTCGAGCCAGAATAAGTCCGGGACGACCACCTGGATTGCTCCGTCCACGTAGGCGCGAAGAAACCGATGGGCTTGATTGGCGAGAGGCTCAATGATCTCGGGCGTCGCCCATTTCGCGGCGACGCTCGCGTCCATCACGAACGTCTTCACCGCTCACGGTCCTCGCGGATCATGTCTTCTGTCGAAGGGAACGGCCCTTTGCCGGGAGGCTTGTGCGCTTGAATTTCCATCAATTCATCATAGAATTGACGGCGTCGTTTTAGTTCGGCTGCGGTGGGTACGGTGTCTTTCAGCATCTCGATGACCTCGGCGGCGATGGAGCTGCGATTCTTGCGGGCGCGGGCGCGCAGGGCCTCGTAGAGGTCTTTGGGCACGTTTTCCACGTATAGGGTTGGCATATGGACAGTCTAGCATATCCCTAGGACTCTGTTTGTCCTGGACTCTGCGCTGGAGCGGCGGGCGGGAACGCCCGGCCCTCCACCAGCAAAACCGCCAGCGCACAGCCTTCCTTGACACCCTGTTTTAAGCCCTTTATTCTTAGACATTGCTCCCTGAGAGACTTTCGTCTCTGTGCGCACTCCGCGGGCCTTTGCGGTAATTTGAATGGGGGCGGCGGAGGTTCCAATGCTCATCGAAATTGAGGATCTGGAGATTCACCCGGTTGATTTCCGGGAGGAGTTCAGTCCGGGTGCGATCGATCTGGGTGCCGAGGTGCGGCAGCGGTCGTCGCTGCGCAGCGAGGGCCGGGCGGACCTGGTCGTGGAGCATCACGGCAAGCACAAGGTGGTGCAGGACATCCGAGTGAAAGGCAAGCTGGAGACGAGCCTGGAAGTGGCTTGTGCGCGCTGTCTTGATCCGGTCGTGCACCAGGTGGAGCGCAGTTTCGATCTTCTGTACCGGCCGCTCGGAACCGACGCCGGGCACGAAGAACTTTCGGTCACCGATGCCGAGGCTGAGATCGGGTACTACCAGGGGGAAGGGTTGTTGCTGGAAGACACTCTGCGCGAGCAGGTGCTGCTGGCGCTTCCGCTGAAAACGGTTTGCCGCGAAGATTGCAAAGGTTTGTGTCCGCACTGCGGCAAGAACTTGAATGAAATGCAGTGCTCGTGCGTGGACGAGGTTGAGGATCCGCGATGGTCGGCGCTGAAAGAAATACGCGACAAGCTGAATCAATAGAAAGTTGTCAGTTATCAGTCGTCAGTTCTCAGTAGAAGCGGGGTTGACTGACAGCTGAAAACTGATAGCTGAGAGCCGAAAAGGAAGATCATGCCAAATCCGAAACGTAGACATTCCCAGAGGCGCACCGCCACGCGGCGGGCGCATGACTCGCTTTCCAAGCACTCGCTTTCGGAGTGTCCTAACTGCCACGAGCAAAAGATGCCGCATCGCGCCTGCCCGAAGTGCGGAACCTACAAGGGCCGCGAAGTGGTAGAGGTCGCAGAGAAGTCCTAGTTACCTTCTTCTTTCCATGCCTAGCGTAATCGCTTTGGATGCGATGGGGTCCGACAAGGCGCCGAAGCCTGAGATAGAAGGCGCATTGCAGGCGGCGCGCCATCACGGCATCCACGTGCTTCTGGTGGGGCCGGAGCCGCAGCTGCGAGCCGAGTTGGCGCACTATCCGGGCGCGCGGCGGCTGCCGGTTGAGGTGGTGCACGCCAGCGAAGTCATCACCATGGACGACAAAGTGGAGGCGATTCGCGCCAAGCGCGATTCGTCGATCCGGGTTGGATTGCGGCTGGTGCGCGAGGGGCGCGCGGCGGGCTTTGTGACGGCGGGCAACACGGGCGCGGCCATGGCCACGGCCAAAGTGGTGCTGGGGGCGCTGCCCGGCGTGGACCGTCCGGCGCTGGCGGCGGCGTTTCCCACGGTCAATAGCACGGCGGCGGTTCTGCTCGACGTCGGCGCGAACGTGGATTGCACGGCCAACAATCTCGAGCAGTTTGCGGTGATGGGCGATATTTATTGCCGCTCGATTTTCGGCATGGAGCATCCGCGGGTCGGGCTGCTTTCGATCGGAGAAGAAGAAGGCAAAGGCAACGACCTGACGCGCGAGGCGTTTCCACTGCTCAAGCGGCTGCCGATCAATTTCATTGGCAATGTCGAAGGCCGCGACTTGTATAACGGCCACGTGGATGTGATCGTGGCCGACGGATTTGTCGGCAATGTTGCGCTGAAGACTTCGGAAGGCCTGTCGCGGCTGGTGCGGACGGTGCTGAAAGAAACCTTGAAGGCGACGATCACGCGGCAGGTGGGCGCTCTGCTTTCGCGCAACGCGTTTTCCGATTTCAAGAAACGGCTCGACTACACGGAGTATGGCGGCGCGCCGCTGCTGGGCATCAAGGGCGTATGCATCATCACGCACGGATCGTCGAATACGAATGCCATCAAGAACGCAGTGCGCGTGGCCGCGGAATTCGCCGAGGGCAAAGTTAACGAAGCGATCGAGCGGGAATTAGCGCAACTGAGCGCGGCGGTGCCGACTTAGGAAGGTCAGAGGTAAGAGGTCAGATTGCAGAGGTTAAAACCTATCGCGCAAAATGCATCGGCGATCGGGGGATTTTCACCTCTGCAATCTGACCTCTGACTTCTGACCTCCTGTTCTTGACCTCATACTCAATATGACGAACAGTTCTTCTCGATTTGCTTTTCTCTTTCCCGGGCAAGGTTCGCAAGCGGTTGGTATGGGCAAAGAGCTGGCTGCGAATTACCCGGTGGCGCGTCGAACCTTTGAGGAAGCCGACGAGGCGCTGGGCTACAAGCTGTCCGAACTTTGCTTTGAAGGTCCGGAAGAGAAATTGAGGCTGACCGAGATCACGCAGCCGGCGATTCTGACGGCGTCGGTGGCGGCGTGGCGCGTGCTGCAGGAAAAAGGGTTGAGGCCAGAGTATGTTGCCGGGCACAGCCTGGGCGAGTATTCGGCGCACGTGGCCGCGGGCACGTTGGCGTTTGCCGATGCGGTGCGGACGGTTCGCAATCGCGGCC
>JBGPFV010000111.1:0-7710 GCA_041483535.1 Terriglobia bacterium
GCCGCCGCCATCCGCTCCCGCACCTGGGCGATATTTTCTCCAATCGACATAAAGGAAAACAATTTCCGAGGCATTCGCGGAACTGCCGAGCTTCGCTCGGCTAGACAGCTGAGGGCGGCTATCCCTACGTGGTTCGTGGTGGGGCTGGACGGGCGAGGACGCCCGTCCCTCCACGAGTCTCAAAAGGACGCCAGTCCTCACATAATCGCTGTCGGCGGGGCCGGATCCTCGGGCCTGCCGGCATTGGCCAGCGGAACTCGGATCATCACAATCGCCAGCACGGCGAGCGCTCCCAGTGCCAGGAGAAACGGCGGGGTCCACTGGAACAGGGTTACGTCGTGGCCAGAGCCAACCAATCCCGCGATCGCCAGGCCGCACAGCGCCTCACCCGCGATCAGACCCGAGGCCGTCAGCACGCCGGCGTTCTCCACGCGTGCCTTCTGCGCATCGTTCAAGCCACGGCGATCGCGCAGTTTGTCGGTGAGCCAGCGAATCACGCCTCCGATGAAAATGGCAAAGGTTGTGCCCAGCGGCAGATACATGCCGACCGCAAAGAGCATCACGCTCTTTACCTCGATCATGATCATGGCCAGTCCCAAAAGGATACCGACGATCACCAGCGGCCACGCCATGTCGCCGCCCACAATTCCTTTCGACAGCATGGCCATCAACCCCGCCTGCGGGGCGGGAAGCGCAGGGCTGCCGAAGTGATAGGCCTTATCGAGGATCGCCACCGGCACGAAGAGGACGAGCGAGGCCACGACGATGCCGAAAAGATCGCCAATCTGCATCTTGGAGGGCGTGCCACCGAGAATGTGTCCGACCTTCAGGTCCTGCAGCATTTCCCCTGCAACCGCCGACGAGACGCAGACCACGGCTGCGACTCCAAGCACCGCCGCAACGCCGCCCGAGCCCGAGACTCCCAGAGCGACCATCAGCAGGGCTGCGATCACCAGCGTGCAAAGCGTGAGTCCCGACACTGGATTGTTCGACGAGCCGATCATCCCGACCAGATTGCCGGAAACCGCGGCGAAGAAGAATCCGACGACGATCATGACACCGGCCGCGACCAGGGAGCCGGAAAGAATCTTGGAAGCGGAGAGCGTTCCCGCACCGCTAATAAAGAAGTGATAGAGCAGGATCATGGCAACGAACACCACGGCGATGCCAGCGAAGACAGCTTTGGCGGGCAGGTCACGTTCGGTGCGATTGGTCGCGGCCTGTACCGCCGCCGACTTTTTCAGATCGGAGACCGCGCGGCCCATACCAAGGGCCAATTGTTTGCGCATCTTGAAAAGCGTGTAAGTCGCGCCCACCAGCATCCCGCCGACCGCGATCGGCCGCACAATCGAGAAGTAGATGGCTTGCGCCAGCAGCGGCCAGGCGATGGTTTGCCCCTCGGGCATCGATGCCTGGATGTACGGACCGATGGTGAAAGTTAGGAGTGGGACCAGGAGGCCCCACGCCAACACACCTCCGGCGAAGTTCAAGGCGGCCAGTCTCGGGCCAATGATGTATCCCACGCCAAGATATGCGGGGCTAATGTCGGGCGCCGTCATTAGAGTCGCGCCGCCGGTAATGGTCGTAGCCACGTTTGGATTCGTGCTGGTGCGGAGCAGCAACTTCTTTCCCAGGGCGCTGATCTTCATGGGGAAGGTGTTGCTGGGATTGAAAACATTGATCGCTCCCAGCAGATACATGAAAGCGCCGAAGCCCATGTTGGCGAACAGAATCTTGGCGGCCTTGGCTCCCTGTTGCCCGGCCTTGTGAATCTCGGAGGCGGCGACGGATTCAGGAAACGGCAGATCGGGATCCTCGACCATCACGCGGCGCAGGAGGGTCACGAACAGAATACCGAGCGTGCCGCCAATCAACATCAGAGCTACCGACTTCCAATATTCGTCCCGAGTGAGCCCCGGCCAGATTCCGGCCATGACAAAGGCAGGGATGGTGAAAATGGCGCCGGCCGCCACCGATTCTCCGATCGAGCCCACGGTTCGCGCGATGTTCTCTTCCAGCAGCGAGCCCTTCATCAAGCGCAGCAGTGCCATGGAAATGACGGCGGCGGGATAGGTTGCGGCAATCGTCATTCCCGCCTTCAGACCGAGGTACGCATTGGCAGAGCCCAGCAGGGCGGTCAAGAACAGTCCGATTAGTACAGCCCGGAAGGTGAACTCCTTCATTTCCATCGATTCTGGAACATAAGGGCGATGCTTGCGGGGGGCTTCAAGATTCGCCGCGGGGGTGCTCATGAGGGCCTCGGGATCAATAGGAATTTGATTGCCGATTTATAGTAGCAACGACGGCGCACCTTAGCACGCCGAAAGGCAGGTTTACAAGTGCAGGCGTCGCGGCGCATCGTGCGGAGGGCGTGGCGGAAGGCGCGGAAGACGGCGGCGCAGCCCCGGAGGAGCATTTGATTTCCCATCGCGCCGCGGCTTGAGACGGGGCCAGCCCCGTCTCTACGAGCATCCTATTTTGGCCTGCAACTTTGTTTGTGGAATAGGGTTAGAATGGTCCAGTCCAGTAGGTGTTCCGTGACTGCCGTTGAGAAGTCCTCTTGGAGCCGGTTTTTCGAGGAATTCCACTGTCGAGGATGTGGCGCACACGAAGCCTATCGCTCCCGCCCTCGTGGGTTCTTTGAAAAACATGTGCTTCCGCTTTTGTTGCTGCAAGCGGTGCGCTGTGAACGTTGCTATCACCGGAGCTATATCTGGTACGCGGTCCCGGCGCTCGAACGCGTTGCGCCCGATCGTAAGCAGTCACAGAGTGAACCGGCGGCCGATTCGAAGACCGATGGCCGCGTTGCATAGGGCGTGCGCCGCGGCTATACTGACGGAGTGTAGACTGGCGAAGCGTTGTCGGCTTGCCGGGTGCGGGAGGCTGTCTTCAGCAGTAGTGGTACTGGGTTTCGAATACGGGCTGCCCAGGGCCAAGCGGTGAGTCGTGGTTTGGCAAACCATGGGTTCGCCCGCTTTGCCGAGCGGCTTGCTGCGACTTTATTCTTCACGTTTTTCCCCGCCGATTGCCGTATCTGTGGTGCCCCGCTGCTTCGAGTTTCCCGGCTCCCCGTTTGTAAAAACTGTTTGCTCGCCCTGCGACCGCTGCAGGGGTCGTACTGCACCGTCTGCGGAGAAGCTGTGCGCCTCCCAGTCGGCGTGGAGTGCGGAGAGACGGATTGCGAAGAATCAAATCGCGGAGAGACGCGGTGCAAGCTTTGTCAGCGCACGGATCCTCCGTTCGAGCGGGCGGTCGCCTATGGCAGCTATGACGGCGGATTGCGCGACCTGATTCATTTGCTCAAATTTCAGCAGGTTCGTCCCGCAGCGGCAGTTCTGGGGAGCTTGCTGGCCGAAACGATTGCCAACCTGGATGAGGCGATGACGGCTGGGCCGAGCGTCTCCAGGACGAGCTTATCGAGGACGATCGCGGTGGTCCCCGTTCCCCTGCATAAGCGCAAGCAGGCGCAGCGCGGATTCAACCAGGCGGAGACGATCGCACGGAGCGCGCTGAAGCGACTGTCGCGTCCGCAGAGGTTCGATCTGTCGACGGGAGTGCTGGTGCGCCGCCGCGACACGGGAAGCCAGATTGGCCTGACTCGTCCTCAGCGGCGCGAGAACTTGCGGGGCGCTTTTGCGGTGAGCGATCCAGCACGAATCGTGAACCGCGACGTCCTATTGATCGACGACGTGTACACCACGGGGACCACGGCCTCCGAGTGCGCGCGAGTGCTCCGCCGGGCGGGAGCGGCGCGGGTGTGGGTGGCGACCGTGGCTCGGACTTTGATGATTTACGATGTCATCGTATTACCCGAGCATCTTTCGGAGGAGGGAAGCGAAGAGCGCGTGGGCGTGGCGGCTCACGGGTAGAAAACATGTCGTTGCGATTGCACAATTTCGCGGGCAGCATGCGGTCGCACCTTCCGGTGGCGATGCTACCTGCTGGAATGCACCGGGAGAATGATGGCCACGCGCTGCATCAGCCCGTGCTGGTGCTGAACGCCTCCTACGAGCCGATCAACGTGTGCGCGGCGCGGCGTGCCATTGTGCTGGTATTGAAGGGCGTGGCCATGACCGAAGAAGAGAACGGACATTTTCTGCACGCCGCCCGCGTGGCCATCCGCGTGCCCTCGGTGATCCGCTTGCTGGAGTATCGCCGGATTCCGCACCAGTCGCGCGCGCTGTCGCGAAAAAACATTCTGCTGCGCGATCGCAACACCTGCCAGTATTGCAGCACCACTCTCCCCTCCGGCGAACTTACGCTGGACCACGTAATTCCCCGCTCGCGCGGCGGCCTCTCCACCTGGGAGAACCTGGTTGCCTGCTGCCATCCCTGCAACCGCCGCAAAGGCAACCAGCTTCCGCATGAAGCCAACATGAGGCCCATGCGCGAACCTCGCTCCTTCAATCTCCACACCAGCCGCCACATCATGCGCTTGATGGGGCACTCGGATGATAAGTGGAGAAAGTATCTGTTTTATTAGCGCGCGGCTGTCAGCTATCAGCTTTCAGTAAAATCTGCTGGACCTTCAGGGGATAGAACGCCCACGTCTGTGCGTGAGGGTCTTCACTGACAGCTGAGAGCTGACAGCTGAGAGCTTCTACTGCGGCTTCGGCGGCTCCGCTGGCTTCTGATCTCCTGGCTTTGGCTCCGCCTTCTGCACTTCCTGTCCTTCGTACGTAATCCGCGATTTCGATCCGAAACGCTTATAGTTTGTGTACTTGATGATCTCGCGGATCTTTACGTCTCCCAGGGCGAACTTGAGTGTGTCTTCGGCGCGCGTGTAGGTGGGGAACCAGTACTGGCCGTCAATCTGTTCCCGCCAGGTGGTGAACTTGGGGAACAGGTTCTCTTGGTTCTTCTTCTTCCGGATGTCGGGTACGGTCTTTCCGTAAGTCTCCACGATCTGAAAGTCGTGGTCGTCCACCCAGATCCGGCCCTGAAAGTAGCGTTTCTTGCCGACGATCTGCTTAGGGGCGATGTCGAAAACGTAGGTGTTCAGTTCGTCCTGTTTTTGCTGGCCGACGTAGAGGATATCGTACTCTCCAATTTCATCCGAGGTCAGCACGAACGGGAGACGGTTCTCGATGTCGTCGAAGTCTTCCTCGGTCATCTGGATGCGTTGCAGGGTAGGCTGCGGCGCGAAGACCACGTTCTTGATTTTGTGTCCCTTGTCGTCGAAGGTCACGTCGAACACTTCCTGGTAGTAGCCGTCCGGGGTGTCGCCGTCGAGCGTCATGACCTTGACGTCTTGCCGGAAGGTGTACTGATCGCGCGCCTCCTTGAACTGCTTTTCCTTGGTGGCGAAGCGCTTGACGATATCCTCGACCGTAATCCCTTTGGGCTCGGATTTGTCGAGCGGGCCTTGCTGTGCGCGCGCCGCCTGGGCGATCAGAAGGATGAACAGCACAATGACCGGCAGCAGCGCGCCAAACCGCGCAGATAAGGAGGAGGAGATCAACCGCACACGCGGGGACCGGAATCTCATAAACTCTATTCTAACGGAAACAGAGCACGGGAGAATTAACGGCAGCTCCCACCCCCAAAGGCCGTCGTGCATACGGCCTTTCGCCGGGGGTGGAAGACTGCAGTTCTGCCTAGTTCATTGGATGCTTCAGGCGTCGGAAGGTTAGCCGAAATTACGTTTCTTTACTTTTGATCGTCAGCCCGAATTCCGCATGGCCCTGGCCATTCCCCACTCGACCAAGCCCGGAAATAGCTGGTAGAGCTTGATGACGGGAATCATGCTCCAGGGGACGACAACTTCACGCTGTCTTCTGCGATAGCCGCGATAGGCCGCTTGCGCCACTCGTTCCGCCGTAACCCCGCGCACGGATTGCGGGCGGACGTTGCCCCGGCGATCGGCAACCACGTGTTTGCCGAAATCGGTGCGCACGTAGCCGGGACAGACGGTGAGCACGTTGATGTGGTCGCGTTTCAACTCCAGCCGGGCACCTTTGCCGAGAGCGTTCATGGCGGACTTGCTGGCACAGTACAAAGCCATAAACGGCACCGGAATGTGTCCGGCAACGCTGGAGAGGTTGATGATGGTTCCGCCGCCGGTTTCGCGCATGGCGGGCGCCACGGCTTGCAGGCAGGCGATCGCGCCGAAGAAATTGGTTTCGAATAATTCGCGGGTGACGGACGGCTGCATGTCGGCAACCGAGTCGCGGATGCCTACTCCCGCGTTATTCACCCACACATCCACGCGATGGAAGTGGCGGAGCGTGAGGGCAAGCGCGCGGTCGATCTCTTCGCGATGGCGGACATCGCAAGCCAGGGCAAGCGTGCGGCCGGTGTTACCGACGCGCTGGCGGGCGGCCTCGGTGCGACGGGCATCGCGCGACAGCAACACGGCACTCGCTCCCGCATCGACAAAAACTTTGGCGATCGCTTCCCCAATCCCCATGGAAGCCCCGGTGACGACCACGACTCTTCCGTCCATCTCCATGGCGACTCTTGTATCGCGGGGAGGGCGGCAAGTCAATGCAGCAGGTTGTCAGTTGTCAGTTATCAGTTCTCAGTAAAACCCTAGCGACCGGTGTTTCTACTGACAACTGATAACTGAAAACTGACAACCGTTTTAATGGCGTAAAATTGTTGCACTGGAACCACCGTGAATTCACTGCTGCCCATCTTTCCGCTCGATCTGGTGCTGCTGCCGGGCGTTCCGCTGCCGCTGCATATTTTCGAACCGCGGTACAGGGAGATGATCGCGGAATGCCTGGAGCGGAAAAAACCGTTCGGCGTGGTGCGGGCGTCCTCCGACGGAGTTGCCGATATCGGCTGCACGGCCGAGATCATGTCGGTCACCAAGAAATATGACGATGGGCGCATGGACATCCTGACGCGTGGGGTCGAGCGCTTTGAAGTGATCCATGTCAACCATGATCGATCGTTTTTGCAGGCCGAGATTTCGGTGGTGCAGGACGAAGATGAAGACGAAGACGAAGATGAACCCGGCAAGCCGACCGCGCAATTGGTGACGCAGGCCGTGCGGTTGCATGCAGAAATCGCGAAGCTGGCCGGCGCCGAGCCCTCCGGGCCCGACGAGAATGCCGGCAATCTATCCTTCTTACTCGCGGGATCGCTTCCGCTCGATCTCGACTTCAAGCAGAACCTGCTTTCGACTTTATCGGAAGCCAAACGTCTGGAGGCGGTGATCGGCTATCTCGAAGCGGTTCTGCCGGGATTGCGGCGGGCGGCGAAGGCGCAGTGGAATTGAACCCAGCTATCAGTTGTCAGTTATCAGTTATCAGTTAAATCGGTTTTTACCGTCGACTGAAAACTGATAACTGACGACGGAGAGCCGACTCTCTTTCAGCGGTATAATCCACCTAAGGTTTTTCCTGTGTGTGGGGGCCACCATGAGTGTTGCCCGGACTCTGGGCGAGTTGCGCCGAAGTCCTTTCACTGCCGAGCGTCTCGGTTCGCGGCGGGTCAAAGATGAGCTGCGCCAGAACTTGATGACGCGCCTCGGCGCGGGGAGTTCGACAGGTAGTTCGATATTTCCGGGCATCGTGGGATACGACGACACGGTGGTGCCGCAGATCGTGAACGCGATCCTCTCGCGGCATAATTTCATTCTCCTCGGGCTGCGCGGACAGGCGAAGAGCCGCATTCTACGGGCGCTGACCGCGCTGCTGGATCCGGAGATGCCTTACGTCGCGGGCTGCGAAATCCACGATAACCCTTACGCTCCGATCTGCC
>JBGPFV010000112.1:0-7684 GCA_041483535.1 Terriglobia bacterium
ATGCGGTTGCCGTCTCCTGCTCTCGGGGTCCTCTCGAGGTCGGCGCGCGTAGCCGGCCAGAGAGCGGTTGAGGGATAAATTTGTCCTGTCTTGTTTTTTTCATACCTCTTCACAAATCGCTGTGTTAAATTTGCCCTTCTTAGATCAACGCAAGAATTCCTGGAGGAAAATGAATTGGGCAAGGACATGGTCCCCAAGAAGATCTTCTTCACTAAAGGTGTGGGGAAACACCGGGAGCGCCTGACTTCTTTCGAACTCGCTTTGCGCGACGCCGGCATCGCGGCGCAAAACCTGGTGCGCGTCTCTTCCATCTTTCCGCCCAACTGCAAACTGGTCCCACGCGCGCAGGGACTGACGTATCTATCTCCCGGAGAAGTCGTATTTTCTGTGGTTGCCGAAAACTCCACCCACGAGCCGCACCGCCTGCTGGCTTCTTCGATTGGCGTTGCCATCCCCGCCGATCGCAATACCTATGGCTATTTGAGCGAGCACCACTCGTTCGGCGAAACCGAAGATGCGGCCGGAGACTACGCCGAAGAACTCGCCGCCGAAATGCTGGCTACGACACTGAATGTGGAGTTCGATTCCGACCGATCGTGGGACGAGAAGAAAGAAATCTATCGCATCTCCAACAAGATCGTCCGCACCGCCAACGTGACGCAGTCGGCCGTGGGGGATAAACGCGGGCTGTGGACCACGGTGATCGCCTCGGCCGTGCTGATTTTTGACTGATCGAGTTTGGAGTCATTGACTCGTGTTCTGCCGCAGTCATCGTTGGTATACGTCGCTTCGGTGACGGACGCGCGTCACTTCCACCAGCAATTTCGCGTCGTCGATCGTGTACACCACGCGGTAGTCGCCTACGCGAATGCGCCACTCGCGGTCTCCGCCTTGCAGCTTCTTGCAGCCCGACGGGCGGGGATTGGAGGCGAGATCTTCCAAACGCGGAACTATGCGGGCAATCAATTGGCGGGATAGCTTCCTGAGTTCCTTCTCCGCGCTTGACGTCAAGACGACATCGTAGCTAGCCACGGAGCTTTCCGCTCTTGATGAGGTCCGCCTTCACTTTGGCGAGCGGGATGCGCTTTTCATGCCGCCGCGACTGCGACATCAGCACGTCTTCGATGTCCTCCCAGAGAGCCCTGTGCTTCTTAAGGTCGATTACGGCCGCCGTCCTGCGACCTGCTTCGTCGGTGATGAACTGAATTCCGGTCATGGGCAGCGATTCTCCTTACGGTGGTGTGGAACCTGTCCTCACCCTAATTTCGACGGCCCGCGCTGTCAACCGCTATAAACACAAACCTGTTGCGCCGAGACGCGGCAAGCCGCGTCTCTACTTTGCGATTTGCTTAATTGACTTTTTCGCGGCCGGCTTCTTCTCCAGGCGCTCCAGCACGGCGGCTACGATCAGCGGCAGGCCGACGGTAGCATCCACAAAAACTTCGCCAAACTTCCCGCCTTCGGCCGGAGGCACAAACTTGCCCCAGGAAACCGCCTCGCTGTAGGGGCTGCCCGAAAGCCCGCCCCAGTACACCGGTTCCGGGCAGATGCGCAGCCCATAGTGATAACGTTTCAGCGGCAGGTCTTCCCCGCCCCGTCGGTGGCGCAATTCGATGAACGGTCCAAACTGCTGCGACCAGTTGCGCGGAACGCCTCCGCCGATGGTGAAGATTCCCAGCCGCTTCTGACTGAGCAGGGTTGCGGCAAAATGCTCCAGGTCCTCGAAGGGATCGAAGCGGAAGCGCGTCTTCCCTTCCTTGTCGCGCTCGCGGTTGGTCAACGCGAAATCCAGTCCCAGCTCGGAATCGGAGAACGCGGGCACAAATACCGGGACATTTTTTTCGTAGGCAGACTTCAGAATGCCACGCTGTCCTTTGGCGTGCTTTGCCAGATGCGCTCCGATGGCGCGGTTCAACTTATGCGAGCACATCACTTCGTCAGCGTCCCAGCCGCCGAATACAGCGGCCATCACGCGCTCCACGTCGTCAAGGTTCTGCTCGGGTTCGAGCGTGTCATAGACGCGGTTGTATCCGGCTTCGTAAAGCTCCTCGTCGCTGAGGTCGGGATTATGCCGAAAATGAGCGCGGCCGGTCGCTTCGACCAGGCCATGCGCCATCAGCGCGCCGGTCGAAACGATGGCATTCACGATGCCGCGATCGATCAACTCGGCAATTACCAGGCCCTGCTTGGCCACGGTCATCGCGCCGGCGAGGGTCATGACGACGAAGCATTCCTGGTCGCGCGCCATGGCCTCCAGCACGTCGGCCGCTTCGCCGAGCTGGCGGCCGGTAAACGCCGTCTTCGACATCGCGCGCACCAGGTCGTCAATGGATTGAATCTTGCCGGGATCGAGCGGCTCCAGCGGAATTAAACGATCGGTGACCGGATCGTGGAGCTTGCGGTCGATGCCCGCGCCTTCGTGATGATGGCCGTGCTTGGCAACACTTTTCTGCTTCAAGGAAAAACCTCCAGAATGAAAACCTATTTTGACCGAAGAAACAATTTACTAGAAGTGCGGGAAGCGCGGCGACCTGCTTTCACAATGTCGTAACATCGACGTCCGCGGCGAGCACTTTGGTATCCTAGAACGCGATAACACATCCGTAGAGACGCGGCTTGCCGCGTCTCCGCTGAGTTCGGAGAAAAAGTGCCCGACAAGTTCATTGCAGCCCTGATTCAAATGTCGTGCGGCCCCGAGCCGGCCGACAATCTGGCCAAGGCGCTTGATCGCGTTGCGCAAGCGGCACGAAAAGGCGCCGATGTCGTCTGCCTGCCCGAGCTCTTTCAGACGCCGTATTTCTGCCAGCGCGAAGACGCCGCTCTGTTCGATCTCGCGGAGCCAATCCCCGGCCCGGGCACCGAGAAGCTCGCCGCTGCCGCACGGCAGAACAAAGTCGTGTTGATCGCATCGCTCTTCGAGAAGCGCGCGCCCGGCCTCTATCACAACACGGCCGCGATCTTTGATTCCGATGGCGCGCTCCGTGGTATCTACCGCAAGATGCACATTCCCGACGATCCGCTCTACTACGAAAAATTCTATTTCACTCCCGGCGATCTCGGCTTCAAGGCCTTCGACACTTCCGCCGGAAAACTCGGCACGCTCGTCTGTTGGGATCAGTGGTATCCCGAAGCCGCGCGGCTCACGGCACTGCAGGGAGCCAGCATTCTGTTTTACCCCACGGCCATCGGATGGCATCCGGCGGAGAAGGTTGAATGCGGCGAGGCGCAACACGATGCCTGGCGCACCATCCAGCGGGCACACGCGATCGCGAACGGAGTGTATGTCGGCGTGGTGAATCGTGTCGGCTTCGAGACCGGGGACATCCGCGGCAATTCCGTTCCCGGCAAAGGCCTTGAATTCTGGGGAGGGTCGTTTTTCTGCGATCCCTTCGGCCGCGTGCTCGCCGAAGCGTCGCACGACAAGGAAGAAATTCTGCTCGGCGAAGTCGACCTGCATCAGCTCGAAGACATTCGCCGCAACTGGCCCTTCCTGCGCGACCGCCGTATCGACGCCTACACGCCCATCACCAGCCGCATGTTGGACGGCAAGTGAGACTCTTGATAGGTGTCATCCTGAGCGGAGCAGGAACTTCACGAAGGGAAGTCCCTGCGGAATCGAAGGACCCCTACAACTCCCACTGTGTACAGCGATGTTCCATCGACGGAGAAGCACGAAAATGACTCCACGATCCTCCACTTCAAAACTCCCCGCGGCTCAGGGATACCGCATGCCCGCCGAGTGGGAGCCGCACGCATCCACCTGGCTCGCCTGGCCTCATTTCAAGGGAGACTGGCCGGGAAAATTTGAGCCCATCCCGTGGGTCTATGCCCAGATCGTCAGAAATCTGGCGCGGCACGAGGGTGTGGATCTCATCGTCAACAGCGAACGCGCGGAGAAGCGCGCACGCATCGTCCTGGAGCAAGCCGACGCGCTCTCCGACAACGTTTGCTTTCACCGCTGGCGCACCGACCGCGTATGGACCCGCGATTCCGGCTGCATCTTTCTCACGCCGCCCACCCATCACGCCGATTCAGGACTGCTCGCGCTGCACTTCCAGTTCAACGGCTGGGCGAAGTATCCGAATTACAAGCTCGATGAAAAGATTGGCGCGCGCATGGCCAAGGCCGCCGGCGCGCGCGTGGTACGACCGGTTTTCGGTGACCACCGCGTCGTTCTGGAAGGTGGATCGATCGACGTCAACGGTTGCGGCACTCTGATCACCACCGAGGAATGCTTGCTCTCCACCACGCAACAACGCAACCCGGCCATGGACCGCGCCGCCTACGAACAGATGTTCGCCGACTATTTTGGCGCGCCGTCGGTCATCTGGCTCGATAGTGGCATCGCCGGCGACGACACGCACGGCCACGTCGATGACATTACCCGCTTCGTCGCCCCCCATACCGTGGTCACGATGATCGAGCCGAATGAGCAGAGCGAGAATTACGCACCTCTGTACGCGAACCTCGGACGCCTGAAGGCCGCGCGCACTGCCGACGGACAGAAACTTGAGATCGTCGAGATTCCCATGCCGCGACCAGTCGTATTCGAAGGCCGGCAGTTGCCCACCAGCTACGCCAATTTCTATATCGCGAATGGCGTGGTGCTGGCGCCGGTCTTCAACGATCCGAACGATCGCATTGCGCTCAACTCGCTCGCGGAGCTATTCCCAACACGCGAAATCGTCCCGATCTATTGCGGCGATTTGATCTGGGGATTCGGGGCGCTGCACTGTATGACCCAGCAACAACCAGCAAAAACGTAGCGACAGCCGCCCTCGGCTGTCCGGCGAGGCGACGCCTCGCCACGGTCTTGAGCACCGCGAAAGTCGGCGAGCTTTGCTCGCCTGGACAGCCGAGGGCGGCTGTCCCTACGTTAGATCATTTAAACTCATACCCGTGAACGCCGAGATCATCGCCGTCGGGTCTGAGCTGCTCACTCCCCATCGTCAGGACACCAACTCGCTCTACCTCACCGAAAAGCTGAACGAACTGGGCGTTGAAGTGCGCTTCAAGAGCATTGTGGGCGACGACCTCGAAGGACTGGCTGCAGCCGCCAAACTCGGCATGCGCCGTTCGGATATCATTATTTTCACGGGCGGCCTCGGCCCCACCGAAGACGATCTGACGCGCGAAGCGGTGGCCGACGCGCTGGGATTGAAGCTGCAACGCGATCCCCATATCCTTGCGAAGCTTGAAGATCGCTTCGCCAAGCGCGGCATGAAAATGTCGGCCAACAATGCCAAGCAGGCCGACACTTTGACCAGCGCCACGGCGTTGCCGAATACGCTCGGCAGCGCGCCCGGCCAGTGGATCGGCGGGAAGTATGACGGGCAAGAGCGGCTGCTGATGCTGCTCCCCGGCCCTCCCTACGAACTCAAGGCGATGTTTGAAACCGAATGCATCCCTCGTCTGCGCGCCCGGATTCCTGTCCAGCACATCGCCGGTCGGACGCTCAAGATGGCAATGATGCCGGAATCACAAGTGGACGCGCGGGTCGCCCCGATCTACAAGACTTATGCCGACGTCCAGACCACCATTCTCGCGGGTGCGGGCGAGATTCAGCTTCAACTGCGCTGCCGCAAGGATTCACCGGCGGAGGCCGAAGCGCGCGTCCAGGATCTGGCCGAAAAGATCGAGGATGAACTCGGCGACGCCATCTTCTCGCGTAAAGGCGAAACCATCGAGCAGATCGTCAGCTACCTGCTGCAGATGCGCGGCATGACGCTGGCCGTGGCTGAATCGTGTACCGGCGGCTTGCTCGCCGAGCGCATCACTTCGGTCAGCGGCAGCTCGCGTTATTTTCTGGGCGGCGCCGTGGTGTATTCGAACGCACTGAAAACGCAGTTTGCGAATGTTCCCAAGGCGATGATTGACCGGCACGGAGCGGTGAGCCGCGAAGTGGCGGCGGCGATGGCGGAAGGCATCCGCAAACGCTGCGTCGCGAGCTACGGAATCGGAATTACCGGAGTCGCCGGCCCGAGCGGCGGGACCGAGCAAAAGCCCGTGGGCCTGGTCTATGTCGCGCTTGCGGGAGAAGAAGGGACGCAGGTGGTCGAGCGCAATTTTCCCGGCGACCGCAAACGCATTCGCCAGTTCTCAACCCAGCAGGCGCTGGAGATGATCCGCAGGGCGCTGGTGTAAGACCTTTATATTAATTGTGTGGTGACGGGGCTGTGCCCCGTCAGGACGGGCCATAGGCCCGTCACCACACAACAATTACAATCACACAACAATAACAATAAAGATGCGAATATTCATCGGCATCGATCTTGACCCTGAAGTCCGCGAGCGGATTTCGCGCTTCCTGGAAGGCGTGCAAGGTTTTGCTCCCGAAGCGCGCTGGGTGCGTCCGGAGTCGCTGCACATTACGCTGAAGTTCATCGGAGAACAAACGCCCGAGCGGGTCGAAGCGATTGCCGAACGTTTGCGACGGGTCGACCGCGGGCGGGTCGAAATTCGCGCGGGCGGTTTTGGATTCTTCCCTACGACGAAGGCTCCGCGCGTATTCTGGATCGGGATTCACGCCGGACCACAACTGGCCGAACTGGCTGAGGGCATCGACGGGGCTACAACCGAACTCGGAATTCCGCGGGAGGACCGGCCTTACAGTCCCCATCTGACTCTGGCGCGCGGCGGCGCCGGCAGAAGTTCGGGATCGCCGAAATGGCGAAAAGGCGATGGTCCGAACTCCGCGTTTGCCGTGCTCGAAAAGCGGCTGGCCGCGATGGGCGAGCTTGATTTCGGGACAATGACGGCTCACGAGTTTATTCTTTACCAGAGTCAACTTTCACCGAAAGGATCGAAGTACACGAAGCTGCAACGGTTTCCCCTGAAGACGTGAGCGTAGCGCCGGCATCTTGCCGGATGTCCCGACGGCGTCTCGCCCTCGGATCGGCGGGGCGAGCCTGCCCTGAGCGAAGTCGAAGGGACGCCCGCCGGACAACCGCCGGGACGGCGGCGCTACTGTCGACTGCGGCAGTTCTGCTGATTGACCAGATGAACACATACGCGTATCTCATTACCGCAACCATCGGCTACCTGCTGGGAGCCATCCCGTTTGGGTATTTGCTGGTGCGGATTTTCAAGGGCGAGGATGTACGCGCCAGCGGCAGCGGCAACATTGGCGCGACGAACGTGGCCCGCAAGTCGCCCGGGCTGGGGGCTGCGACTCTACTGCTTGACGCCGCCAAAGGCCTGGCCGCGGTTCTAGTGGCGCGGGCGCTCTTCAGCGGACCGCACCAGCCGCTCATCATGACCACGGCGGCGCTCTTTGCCGTGCTCGGCCATCTGTTTCCCGTCTGGCTCAAGTTCCGCGGCGGCAAGGGCGTCGCCACTACCCTCGGAGCTTTTATTTTGCTCACCCCGAAATCTATTTTGTGCATGGTGGTGCTGTTCTTGATGGTCGCTGCTGTGTTCCGTTACGTCTCGCTCGGGTCGGTCGCGGCGGCGGCCGCCTTTCCGCTGCTGGCGTGGGCGGTCCGCGAATACGCGGATTCGCGGCAACTAGTTCTGTTCGCCCTGGTTTCGGCACTGGTGATCTGGAAACACCGCCAAAACATCGGCCGTCTCGCCGCCGGAACGGAATCGAAGATCGGAACCCATTCCGGAACAAAGTCAGGAACTCTAGGAGCAACCCGCAGATGAGCCGCATTGCCGTCATCGGAGCCGGCGCCTGGGGCAC
>JBGPFV010000113.1:0-7581 GCA_041483535.1 Terriglobia bacterium
AACATGCGACTTACGGGACGGCGGGAGCCAATGAGCTACCGCCGTGCGCTCTGCGCGTAAACGTATTGATCCACCAAGGGTTACGGGAGGATGTAGCATCAGGGCCGCTGACGCCTCGCGCGCAGCGTCCGGTGTGCGTCCGGGCTTTGTCCGGCGTCTGTCCGGCAGTCGTCAGAGGCCCGAGGTGCTACCCTTGCGGCGAGACTCCAACCCAGGTGCGCGATGGAATACGACCAATACAAAGTGGACGAGATGGTGCTGGCGCTGCTCTCCCTGACGATGTTTGAGGAAGACCAACATGGGGCGAGAGCATGGAAAGGGCACGACTGGGTCGCAATTGATCGGCTGCACGAGAAAGACTACATCTCCGACCCCAAGGAACAAGCCAAATCGGTCGTGGTGACCGTGCAAGGTGTGCAGCGATCCCGCGAGCTGTTCGAGAAACACTTCGGGAAGAAGAACCCGACGCGCGTCAGCGGTAGGCTTTGCGGCGACAGTCACCGCGAGCCATTCCGAAGCGGGAAGAGGGTACGGGCGCGGATCACAGCCCGTCAAGCCCCGTTCCGCAAAGAACGCGGAACGCCTTGCGGCTGCGCTTCGCTTCGGGGCGTTGACAGGCCGCGCCCACGCCCCGTTAAGGCCCTCCCGCTATGTTCGGAATGTCTCTCTCTGCCCCAGCCGGGGCAACCCCTTCAATGCGCCGAGCAGTTTCCTCACGAAGTTCCGAAGTTAGATCCTGTACCTCTGTCTTGCTGGGCAAGTATGACTGAAAGCACGCCTTGCCGTCGCGCATAACAGATAATCGGTATAGGCTGCGCAAAATGTCGGCGTATTCCGGGTCGATCAAGCGCCAGGAAGCCGACGAATTCCTGGTGATATTGCGCGCCAATTCCGGCGCTCATCAGCCGGAGAAAGAACCATGATTCCTCCTGGCTTTCCTCGGCGTTCGAAGTGGTGGATTGTTGCCTCTCTGGCCGAGCTCTTCAGCCTTCCGGCAATCATTGCTGTGACATCGCATGAGTGGGAATTACGATCGCGTCAGAAGTACGACTCGGTGGGCATCAGATTGACGCCCCTACGCCACTCGCAAGGATTGGTATCACCTTCGGATTTCCAGCGGATTTGGCAGGCGGATCAGTACGGCATCTGGGGTCAATTGCACTCGCAAAAAGGCCTCTTCAATTGATCCAGAAGCCCCCTGTCAAGATGGGCCGATTGGACTTGCCGAGTCCACCGCAGTGCGAAGCAACCCACATCCTTTTAGCAGGTGAAATCTGCAGAGATAAGTCGTCGCATTCGGCGACTGTCGCGCCACTCCCCGCCGCAGTTCAGCCGGCGGATTCAACTCCGCAACCAGAGGCAAAGACACCACCTTCCAGCCTTCGAAGAAGCCCGTCAAAAGGCAGACTATCTTTTCGGAGCATCGAGGCAAAGGGCCGGGTATGAGATGGCCGAATGCCGGAACGAATCGCAGTGGATCGACTGAGCTAATCGCCGTTCTAATCTCAAGAGATCCAATCTAAGCGGACGGCACTTATGTGTTCCACTTGAATGACACCAAATAGCGACTTTGAAGGTGGTTAAGTGCACAAGTGAAGCGTAGGTCAACGTCCTTGATAGGATGGCGTAACTTATCTTCTATTCCATTCATTTCCTGCTAAGTATTCCCTGTTTATAAATGCATCCTTCGCCTTACGGAAGACATGTCTTTTCTGTCTAAGATGAGCAGCGTCTAATAGCGCCGCCATCTAGCGATTTGGCCTTGTCATGTCCCCGATAAACGCTGCCACTGCGCGATGCTTCCAGTCTATCGATTCGGATCACTATTGTAAGTCGACTAACTAGCGCAAAGGCGATATAGGACAGAAATATAGGTTTTCCACATGGAAAAACCTTGAATAATACAGCAACAAATAATAAAACAGTGAGCATCTCTTGCGAGGTTTAGTTAGTCTAAGTCCGAAGGAAGAAGCTAGATACTACCACGCTCGTTGTTGCGAGCCGAATCGCATGTTGACCATTTCCAAAGCATTGTCGGCGGGACAGGCACGGACATACCATGCGCGTGAGTTTGTGTCGGAGAAGCAGAATTACTGGAACAGTGACGCGCAGGTGCGTAGCGAATGGCAGGGAAGGCTTGCCCAGGCGTGGGGACTGCGCGGCTCCGTTGGAGCCGAAGGGTTCGCCCGGTTGAGCGAAGGACAGCATCCTGAAAGCGGCGCGCAACTCGTCAAGCACCAGCCGGCAAGAACCTATGAGAACGAGTACGGCAAGGAAATCACGAGCGTCGAACATCGCGCCGGGTGGGATGCGACATTCTCCGCGCCGAAGTCTGTCTCTCTAACCGCGCTTGTGGGCGGTGATGGGCGGGTGCGTGTAGCGCACCGTGAAAGTGTCCGCGTCGCACTTGGCGAATTGGAGCGGTATACGCAAGCGCGAATCGGTAATATCCACGCGCCGGAGACCACGGCCAAGTTCATTGCCGCCACCTTTGAGCACGACACTGCCCGCCCGGTGGATGGCTATGCCGCACCTCAACTTCATACTCATGCCGTCATTTTCAACATGACCGAGCGCGAGAGCGGTCAAACGCGGGCGCTTCAGGAGCGAAGCCTTTTCCAATCACAGCAGTATGCGACAAGCGTGTATCGTTCCGAACTTGCTATGCGGCTGCAAGGGCTAGGCTATGAAATCGAACGAGGCAAGCACGGCCAGCCAGAGATCAAAGGCTACACGCAGGAATATCTGGACGCATCCAGCCCCAGGCGAGAACAGATCAAGAGTCACTTGCAGGAGATTGGGATAGAAGGCGCGGGTGCGGCACAGGTTGCCGCTCATTGTACGCGGGACGGGAAGGAGATTCGTTCCCCGGAAGAGGTATTGCAGCGGCACCGCGAACTGGCCGCACAGCACGGCCATCAGGCAGATCGAGTGGTAGCCCAGGCACGCGAACATACACATCTCCATGCACCCGGCTCGGACAAGATTGAACAGCAGGCCGTTACCTATGCCCGCAATCACGTCTTCGAGCGCTCTGCCGTTCAGGATGAGCGAAGCATATTGCAGGCGGCGATAAGCCGTAGCATGGCGCAAGCAACCTACGAACAAGTGCGGCATGAATTTGCGCAACGAGTCCAGCGCGGAGAGTTTCTTGCCGTTGGTCATGTTGAAGGGCGTGCTGCACCTCTCTATACCACTGCTGAAATGGTCCGCATGGAGCAGGAGATCATCGGACGTATGCAACGCGGCAATCAGCGGACCTATAGCGATCCGATGTTGGTTTCGCCTCCGCTGCGGATTGCAATCGAGGACCGCCATACGGAGTTGAGTCCGGCACAGCTCCGAGTGGTCGATGATATTTTTGTGAGCCGCGAGAGGATCGTCGGCTTGGATGGAATCGCCGGCACTGGCAAAACAACAACATTAGCGGTAATCCGGGAAGGAGCGGAGGCCGAAGGCTACAAGGTTGAAGGTTTTGCTCCCACCTCACGCGCTGCGCAGAAACTGGCCGAGGCGGGCATGGAGACCTCGACGCTGCAAAGCCATCTTGCACGGGGAGAACAGCCGGACACTGCCGAGAAAAAACTCTATGTGCTCGACGAGTCTTCGCTCGCCTCGACTCGCCAGATGCACGAGTTCATGGAGCGCCTTCATCCGAAAGATCGGGTGCTCTTGGTCGGCGACACGCGGCAGCATGAAGCCGTCGAAGCGGGCCGTCCTTTCGCGCAGCTTCAGGAAGCCGGAATGCGGACGGCGAGACTCGAAGAGATCGTGCGACAGAAGGACCCGGAACTGAAGCAGGCTGTCGAGCAATTGGCGCGTGGCCAGGTTGGTGCGGCCGTCGACAACCTTAACAGGCAGGGCCGAGTGCATGAAGTGAAAGGGTACGAGGATCGCATCGCGGCTATTGCGCGCGAGTATGCCAAGTCGCCGGAAAGTACGCTGGTGGTGTCGCCGGACAATCTGTCACGCACAGAGATCAATCAGCGCATTCATGCAGAGTTGCAATCGCGCGGCATCGTGAGCAAGGAAGAGCATTTCGTCCAAACGCTGGTGCCGCGCCAGGAGATGACCGGCGCAGATCGATGTTGGGCGCAGCAGTACCAAGTTGACGACATTCTGCGCTACTCGCGCAGTTCGCGGGAGACGGGCATTGCAAAGGGCGAATACACACGCGTAACCTGCATCGACGCGCAAAACAATCAGCTCAGGGTGGCGCGCGTGGATGGAAGTGAAACGACCTATGACCCTCGCCGCCAGATGGGCGTCTCGGTGTATCGCGAGCAGGAGAAAGCATTCTCGGTTGGTGACCGTATCCAGTTCACCGCGCCCAATCATGAGTTGAAGATTGCGAACCGCGAAGTGGGTACAGTGGAGAACTTCGCGCCGGACGGAGCGATGCGACTGAAGCTCGATAGCGGGCGCAGCAAGGACTACGATCCTCAGCGTCATCCGCATCTCGACCACGGCTATGCCGTTACCAGTCATTCGAGCCAGGGGCAGACCGCCGAACGCGTCCTCATTCACGTGGATACCGAGCTTGCGGCGAAAGACTTGCTCAATAGCCGCATGGCGTATGTCTCTGTTTCGCGCGGTCAGTGGGACGCGCAGATTTTTACAAACAACCGCGAAAAGCTGCCGCAGGCCCTTGGTCACGATGTCTCGCACCAGAGTGCGCTTAAACCGGAGCTTCCAATTGCATCAATAGAGCATCAGGAGGCTGTCCGGTCACAGCAGCCAGAGCAGGATATGGTCTTGGGTATGGGCATAGGCTTGGGCCTCTGATTTTGAGCAGATTTCACGCGAGAAAACGCTTGTTTTGTGCAGTCGCCAAGAGAGGATGATATGACAAAGTCCGGGAGCGCCCGTCAGTCCACAGGATAGACATTATGACTTCTGCCCAAAGCATTCCTGCCATGTCGCCTGCCCCGGTGGAGGCATTCGTCGATCCTGACACCGCCGCTCGTTATCTTCACACCACCCGACGCCAATTGCTCGAGATGGTGCGCGCCGGACTTGTTCTCGGCCATCCGCTTGATCCCAGGGCCAAAAAGAAAGACTGGAGATTCCTACTGTCAGAACTGCATGCCTACATGCTAACCTGCGACCAGCGGCCACCTGGAGCACGCAAACCACCAAGGAGGGTTTGATGCCCAGGTATCAACAAGGAAGTATTCGTCAGATTAAACGCGCAGACGGAATGACATGGGTCCTTCGCTATTACACAACGCGAGCGGATGGGAAACGAGTCGAACACATGGTCGCCATCGGCCTTGTGAAAGACATCGGCCCGAAGAAAGCCGACGCGTCCCGAGAGGCCGATCGTCAGAAGTTGCGCGAAACCATCAACCAATTACAACCCTTCCAGGGAAAGCCGAGGACATTTGGCCAGCTCTGTCAGCATTACATCGAGAACGAGCTGAGGATCGACCAGACGAATTCGGCCCGCCCCAAGGAGTTTCCCACCATCGAGACCTACGAACGACATCTCGTCAAGCGCATTGTTCCCCGCTGGGGGAGCTTTGCACCGTTGGCGATCAAGTCGGCGGAGATCGAGAAATGGTTTTTGGAACTGAGGAAGGGAAACCCTCAGAAGAAGGTGAAGCCGTTGGCCGATCCGACGGTCGACAAAATCCGGCGTATTATGCATCTGGTCTACAAGCACGGGCAGCGGCACGAGTTTCTGCCGCGGCAGCAGGAAGGCAATCCCATGAATTGGGTGAGCCAGCGGACGACCAGCGATTACACGGCGGTCCCCATGACGCCGCAGCAGGCGTTCGAGATTCTCCTCAACATTCCGGAGCCGAGGCGCACGCTCACCCTGAGCGATGCGGCGACGGCGTTGCGAGTTTCGGAGTTGCTCGCCCTCACGTGGACGGATCTGGACTTTTTGGATCTGGTGATGTATGTGAGGCGCGCGTATGTATGGGGGCGATTCAAGGTGCCGAAGTCGAAGGCATCGAAAGCCCCAGTACCCATGCACCCTCTCCTGGCGGGGTTTCTTCTCGCTTGGCGCGAAACGACGCCTTTCGGCAAGGACACCGACTTCGTGTTCCCGAGTGTGAGACTCAAGGGCAAGAAGCCTCTGTCCGCGTCCATCATGGTGCAGAAGTACCTGAGGCCGGCGGCGGTAAAAGCGGGCGTGATCAAGGAAGGGGAGAAGGTGCGTTTCGGCTTTCACAACTTCCGGCACGCGCTCGCAACGGCGCTGGTGAAGCTGAAAGTGGATGCGAAGACCGTGCAAGGGATGCTGCGTCACGAGGATTTCGGGACGACGATGCAACTCTACGCACAGTCTGACATGGAGTCGATGCGCGAGGCACAGGGCAGGTTCCTGGAGCAGCTTTTGGGCGACAGGATTCACCTGCTAACGGAGAAGGTTCAGTGAGAAATCGCGGGTCGAATCTCCGAATCGTGGGTTGGATCGTGGGTTGGGAATTTCGCCTTAAAGCCGCTAACTGCTTTAAAATGATGGTGGCCAGGGACGGAGTTGAACCGCCGACGCCAGCCTTTTCAGGGCTGCGCTCTACCACCTGAGCTACCTGGCCACTTTCCTGCGCACATCTTGTCTGCACAGCGCTGTCCACAAAACGACTGCCGGCCGTTTTCGCCGTGCACTGGGCGCTCTCACTGGGCGGGATGCCGCGAGGCAAAACAGCCGATGCGCTGGGAACCGTGCGGAACTCTCGAATTATAGCAACCTTGTGACGTTCCTCAAAATTGTTGCGGACGATTTTCACCGCTCCTTTTCTGGCTCACGTTCTTTTCGCCCATTCTTCTTCATGCTCATTCTTACGGCGAGAGATGGCCGCGCGGAACGCCATTCATGATCGTCAGCGCACAATGATTGGCGCCAAACCAATATGGGATCTCGCGATAGTCGCTCACGTCAAACACAGCAAGGTCGGCGTCTTTGCCCGCTTCCACGCTGCCTTTGCGGCCGGCCGAGCGAAGTGCCCACGCTCCGTTGATCGTGGCCGCTGCGATCGCCTCCGCCGGCGACATCTTCATCTGCGTGCAGGCCAGCGACATCGCCATCGGCATGCTGAGCGTTGGGGAAGAGCCGGGGTTGTAGTCCGTGGCCAAAGCAACCGCAACGCCGGATTCAATCAGCTGGCGCGCGTTCGGATATCGCGATAAACCAAGAAAATAGTTTGCCCCCGGAACGAAAGTTGCGACCGTGTCACTCTGGGCGAGGGCGGGCAGGTCGGCATCGTTCACATGGTCCATGTGATCGAGCGATGCTGGCCGGTAGCGAAGCAGCGATCCGAGCCGCGTTTCGCTGAGTTGCCCCAGATGGGCGCGGACAGCGAGACCGTGTTTTTCGGCAGCCGCGAAAATCTGCGCGGTCTGGTCGGCGCTGAACGCTCCGCGATCGCAGAAGGCGTCCACGAACTGGGCAAGCTTGCGCTTGGCGACGGCGGGGATCATTTCGTTGCAGACCAGGTAAACGTATTCCTGCGAGCGTCCGCGATACTCGGGCGGGACCGCGTGCGCGCCCAGAAAAGTGGGAACCACGGTTCCCGGCCACTGGCGCGCGGCCGCGCGGATGGCTTCGAGCGACTTCAGTTCCGATTCGAG
>JBGPFV010000114.1:0-7523 GCA_041483535.1 Terriglobia bacterium
AGGAACAGCCCGGCTGAGTCCAGTTTCTGCGCGTAGGGTGAGGCCTTCAGCATCTCGATGGCTTTCTTGTCGGCCGCTGCTTCCTCTTCGGGAATGTGTTTGAATCCAAGGTTCTTGTAAGTCGCCTCGTCCGAGAACAGCATGCGGTCATTGAACGCGAACTGGCTGCCCAGGTTATGTCCCAGAACAATGTGCGCCAGTTCGTGCGCCAGCACCATGGCCAGGCTGCCCTCGTCGGGAAGCACATCGATGAGCCCGCGGCTTACTACAATCGTGTTCCCGACGCTGAATGTTTCCAGCGGAGAAGTCGTCAGCACCCGCGTCCGAACTGGCCGTGGCAACTCGATGTTATTGGTGATCTCGATGTTGTTCACTACGGTTTGGAGAATCTTGTCTACATCGCCTTCCGGCGACACCAGCCCGGAGCGTTCCAGCCGTTCGATCACGTTGTCTTCCGCCTGCTGCTGCCATTCCCGCTCGGCCGCCAGCGGCGAAGCATCCTGCGCGGTGGGTGTGTCATCCTTTACGCTGTCCACCCGGATGTTAGTAAGTTCGTCGTTGGATGTCCCCGTTTTCAGGTTATACCCCCACATGCGAGTCTGCGCCTTGAACGCGATCTTGTTCTTAGCTCCCGCCGTAAAGTCCCCTTCCTCGCTGTAGATGTAGGCTGGCACCCAATAACCCGGAATCAGATTCAGCCGCCAGCTGTCCATGTGAAAGTAATAACTGTTACGCGAAGGGCGCGCGTAAGTGCCATTCAGCCGCACAATGCTGAAGTCCTGATCCTCAACCCAGATACGGCCGAGAAAGCGCCCGCGTCCGGCGTCTTTTTTGGGCGTCAGATCGAATACCAGGCAACGCACGTCGCCCAGGAACTCGCGCCGCGCATAGCGGAAATCATAGTGCTGCCGGTCAAAGTCGTTGCGGTCGGCGAAGATCATCCAGGAAAAGCCCAGCGGCTGGTACTGGAACTTGAACTTCTTCGTGAGCCCGCCCAGAAGGCGTTTTTCCATGCCCTCGTCTTTATCTTTGCCTTTGGCCTCAAGGTAGTCGCTCCGATCGATCGATTCGCTCAAGTCCATGCGGCCCAGAAAGTAATGATCGTCCTGCGGAATCGGCCCCAGTTGCGGATCCTGCGTCAGGTTTTGCAGATAAGTCTCCACAATGGGGGTGCGCGCCGACAAAAACTTGATGAGTTCCTTCTCGCGCGCGATCACCCGGTCGACGGCCTGATCCATCGTGGTCGGCCGCGCCAGATTGGTCTGAGGTGTGCCGGACTGCGCTTGTCCCGGCTGTGCAGCCGATGCCGCCTGTGGGTTTTGCGGTGCGGACGCCGGCTCCTGGGCCACGGCCGTGATCGTCATCGCGAGCAGAGCCCCAACCAACCAATTCATGTTGCCCATAACTTTCCGCATAACTCTTCTCTCCAAAGTTTCAATACGCCAATTGAAATACCACGTGCACGATTGCCGTCGAATCCATGGCCTGCCCGTTTCGCAAAGCGGGTTTGAAGCGCATCTTGTTGGCGGCAGCTATGGCGGTTTCATCGAGTCCGTGCCCCAGACCCCGGACGACGCGATTCACGTGTAACTGCCCGCTCGCCATGAACTCCACTTCCAGCAGAACTTCGCCTTCCAGTTTAAGCCTTCTTGCTTCCTCGGTATAGGCTGGGTTCGGCTTGTAAGTGATCTCGACCAGCGTCGCCAGCGGACCGCTGTCCACGCGCTGAATGTGTGGCTTGTTCTGCGCGACCTCCTGCGAGCCAAAGCCCGAGGTCTGTACTCCCGCGCTGCCGCGCCCACTTCTGCGACCGTCTCCTTGTCCTCCAGTGGCCACGCCATTGCCGAAATCGGCGCTCGCCACCGTTCCCTTAATCCCCCGCGCGCCACCCGACCCGTTGCCTTGTCCCGGTCCCACCGGCATATCGAACGAACCCGCTGCGGACGCGATCAACTTGCCGTTCGGTTTGCTGTTGGCACTCGGCTTCAGTCCATTCGGATCGCCGAACCCGCCCGTCTGCACTTTCTCGATCGGAGCATTCACCGTCGGCGTCACCGAACTTCCCTGGAAGTCCCCGGTATGAATCAGCACCGGACGCGCTCCGCTGGTCTGCCTTAGCACCGCGGGCGCGAAGTTATTCATGGCCACCTTGGGTGGCTCAATTTCCTGCGGCTGCGGCTTGGGCGCGCGCATTTCTTTTGGCACAATCAGCTTCGGTGCCTGAAACACCGGTTCCGGCGGCAGCAGCTTCGCGTGAACCGGCAGCGGCTTCGGCTTGGGCAGCCGTTCTGGCCGCAGCGCAGGCAGCGGGACCAGTTCCGTGACGTGGTAACTCACGATCGGAATCAGCGTATCGGACGTCATGATCCCGATGACGATCAACAGCAATATCAGGCCCGTCAGGATCCCGTAGCTCGCGGCAAAAGTCCGCCAGTTCCACTTCTTTTCAGGCAGCAGGCCGAGTTGAAAACCGCGATAATACGTAGGCATCCACGACTCCAAAAGTGGGCCGCCCAAGCTGGAGAGAAAGCTCGGGGCTGGAGTCTTCACCTTAAGGGAGATCGGGCAGGGGGTAAACGTGTCGGCTGCGCGTGTCCTTTGGTAACCGCCTTGGGTAGATCGCCTGACGGCGGATTACTTCGGTGTCGCCGCCCGCCGCCGCGCGAAGAAATAGAACACCGGAACGCCCGCCAGAATTGCCAGGCATCCGCCGATCGAACTCTTCAGATTGTCGCTGAACGTGTAGTAGAGAAGGGCCGCCGACGCCAGCACAAACAACGCCGGAACCACAGGATATCCCCACACGCGATAGGGCCGCTCAGCCTGAGGCTCGCGCCAGCGGAAAACGAACACCGTGCTGCCCGCGATCATATAGAACATCCACTCGGCGAAAATTGCCAACGAAAAGAATTGCCGGAAACTACCCCCCAGCAGGAGCAGAACGATCGCCAAGCCGCATTGCACCACAATTGCCACCGAAGGCGTGTGAAAACGCGGGTGAACCTCGGCAATGGCCTGGAAAAAATACCCATCGCGCGCTGTCGCAAAGGGCACACGGGCTCCGCTCATGATGGTGCCGTTCAAAGTCACCAGCATCGAAACCGCCATGCCCGCCGACACCAGGCTGGCGCCCGCGCCCCCCAGCACCAGCGCCACCGCATCCGAGGCAGGCCGCTCCGACCCTGCCACCGCCGCCGCCGGCAGCACATACTGGACGGCGGCGTTCACCAGGATGTAGAGCGCTCCAACCGTCGCCACGCCCCAAATCAGCGATAAGGGAATGTTGCGCTGCGGGTTCCGTATCTCTCCCGCCACCATGTTCAGATCGTTCCAGCCGTCGTAAGCCCAAAGCGCCGCTACCAGCGCCGCGAAAAATCCAGCCACGCCGCCTTTGGCGCCAGTAAATTCTGTCGCGAAATTCGCCCACGTTCCCCGGCCATAGGAGAAGCCCACCGCCACAATTCCCAGGATGATCGCAACCTTCAACAGGGTAAACAGAAACTGAAATTCTCCCGCCCGCCGCACTCCGACGTAGTTCAGCCAGGAGACCAGAACGGTGGCCCCGATCGCCACCAGTTGCCCGTAGGTGACGGTGAACGGATGCAAGAAGCAGGCGTGCGAGAAAAACGAAAAGACGGGAAAGGTTTCGAGGATCCGCACCAACCCGGTGGTGATGGTCGCGATCGAAGCCGGCTTGGCGATCAGAAACCATGTCCATGAATACAGAAATCCGGCCAGCGGCCCGTAGGCGTCGCGCACATACACATACTCGCCGCCCGCCTGCGGCTTCATCGCGCCCAGTTCGGCGTAAGTCAGCGCGCCGAAAAAAGAGAGCAGACCCCCGACCATCCAGGCGAGGTACACGAGGCGAGCCGACCCCACCGCTTGCATCATCTCGGAGGGAACCAGAAAAATTCCGCTCCCGATGATCGTCCCCACCACCACCGCGCCGGCATGGGAGAGTCCGAGATCGCGGGCCAGTTCCGGGCGGACGTGACTGTTCTTTGATGGAATATCCATATTTTCTTAGAGGTTCGAAAGCCAGATTCTAACGGGTCGAGATGGGGGTGAGTCGCAGAGAAATAGCCCGGTCATCGCACTAGGTTTCCCCCGTGCTCCTCTGTGCCCCCTGTGGTTCAAGGTTTTGACGCGGGTGAAGGAGCAAGCTGGCCGCGTATCCCACCGAATACGTCACGCACGTCCCGATCGCGACCCACCAGGTGAACGCCACCTGCGACCATCCCCACAAATACAATTCCGTCGCGAATCCGCAAACCATACCGACGATTGCCCCATTCTGATTCGCGCGCTTGGTCAGCACTCCCAGCAAAAACACTCCGAGCAACGCTCCATAAGCGATTGACGCGATTTGCAGTCCGACTTCCACCACGCGCCCCACCCGATGCAGCGCCAGCACCGCCAGCCCGAACAGCACCAGCGCCCACCCCAGCGTCGCCAACCGCGCCAGCCGCAGCCGGCCCGCTTCGCTGACCGCCGGCCGAGAGCCCGCACGAAAACGAAGATAGAAATCCATGATCGAACTCGATGCAAGTGAATTCAGCGCCGCGCTCAAGTTCGACATCGCCGCCGCCAGAATGGCCGCGATCAACAGTCCCGCGATCCCATGCGGCATCCGGCTCACGATGAACGTTGGATAGATCCTGTCTGCCCGCCCAAACGCGGTCGACGGAACCCGGTAGTAAGCGAACAGCATCACGCCCACAAAAAGAAATAACCCAAACTGAAAAAAGACGGCGACGCCACTCGACAGCAATGCCAGCACCGACTGCCGCTGATTCCGCGCCGCCAGCAATCTCTGCACGATGAGTTGGTCGGTGCCATGGCTGGCCGTGGTCAAGAACGCGCCACCGATGATCCCCGCCCACAGGGTGTAAGGTTTCGCAAAATTCAAATACGGCCAATGCGCCGGGACCGCGGCATCGAAAAAGTGAAAATCGAACACCTGAAACTTGTGCAGCCCCGCCGCAATCGCCTGCACCGATCCCCAACCGCCCGGCACGAGATGCAGAATGGTCACCAGGCCCACCAGCGTTCCGCCCACATAGATGAAGGTCTGCACCACATCGGTCCAGATCACCGCTGCCAGCCCGCCCTCAAACGTGTAGATCAAAGTCAGCAGCGTGATGATCGCGATCGAAGCGACCTCGCCCGTGCCTAGAGCAATCGATACCACAATCGACACGGCATACACGCGCACTCCCTCGGCCGCTGCCCGCGTCAACAGAAACAGGCCCGCCGTCACCGTGCGCAGCTCCGGACCAAAGCGCCGCTCCATCAACTGATAAGCGGTATACAGCTCACCACGAAAATACTGTGGTAGCAGGACAAAACTGATAATGACGCGCCCGATCACATATCCCATCACCAGTTGCAGAAAAGTAAAGTTCGAATCGTAGGCGAGGCCGGGAATGCTGATGATGGTCAGCGTGCTGGTTTCCGCCGCCACAATCGACAGGGCAATCGCCCACCACGGAATGTCGCGGTCGGCGAGAAAGTAGTCGCGCATGGTCCGCTGCCGCTTGCGAAACCGCAACCCGAACAGCGTGATGCCCGCCAGGTAAGCCGCAATAATCAGCAGGTCGATCGGATTCAATCCCAAGCAATCCCTTCCCGTAGAGACGCGGCTTGCCGCGTCTCCGCCACCAGCATGCGGTTCGCTGCATTGTACAAGCATGTTCGCGACCCGAACCCGCTCCTGACCGAATTACGCCGCACCTGTGTTAGAACTAGCGCGATGGCCTACTATCTCGGAATCGACGGTGGTGGCACCAAAACCCGCTGCCTTCTTGCCGACGAAACGACAGTGCTGGGCAAGGCAATGTCCGGCGGCAGCAACATGATTCGCCTCGGCGAGGCGCGGGCTAGGGAAGCGCTGCACACCGCGATCCGCCAAGTCTGCGCCGCCGCCCAAATTTCTCCCGATCAGATCCACGCCATCTGTATCGGTGCCGCCGGCGCCGCCAGGCCCGAGATCGCCGCGAAGATTCACAACATCCTCGCTGAACTCGCTCCCGAAACTGCGGAGACGAAAATCGAAGTCGTCGGCGACACCGTAATCGCTCTCGAAGCCGCTTTCGGCACGGGGCCGGGCGTGATCGCGATCGCGGGCACCGGCTCCATTGTTTACGGACGCGATGCTGGCGGCCGCATCGCGCGTGCCGGAGGCTGGGGGTTCGCTGTCTCCGATGAAGGCTCCGGCCACTGGATCGGCCGCCGCGCCATCTCCGCCATCCTTCGCGCCCGCGATCAAGGCCTCGAAACCGCGCTCGCCGCCATGGTCCTCCAGACTTGGAAACTCACCACCATCGACGAACTTGTGCAGCAAGCCAACTCGACTCCGCCACCCGACTTCCCGCGCCTGTTTCCCATCGTCCTTCGCGCCGCCGACGAGGCCGACCCCATTGCCCGCGACCTCCTGGCCGATGCCGGAGCCAACTTGGCTCACCTCGCGGTCATCGTAGTCGGCCGCCTCACGCCTCATCCTCCGGCGGCAATGGCTCCAACGGACGTGCTCCCCGCAGCCCTGCCTCCCGTCGCAACGACGGGCAGTGTCTTTCGTCAGTCTCCAATTGTGCGTCAGGTTTTCTACAATACCCTGCAGGCGAGCTTTCCCGGCATCGACGTGCGCCAAGAGTTAGCCGATCCGGTCGAAGGCGCGCTAGCCAGAGCAAAACGAATGTAGAGACGGGGCTTGCCCGTCTGACGCAGGCTGACCCGTGATGTAAGGCAACGCAATGTCCGAAGACGAAATCCTCGAAGGCGAAACCGCACCGCCCTCAGCCGTAAAGCCGCTGTCGGCCGCGGTTGTACTCGCCGATCTGCTTCGCACCGCCGCTGATCCCGCTGTTACCGAGGACCTGGCCCTGGCCCTGCTCAAGCGCGCCGACTTGCCCCCGGAAGTCCTCGAGCAAATCGCCAGGAACGCCAGCGCGCTCAAGAGCCGCAAGGTGAAGATCGCAGTCGTCAGCCATCCGCACGCACCGCGCCATGTGTCTGTGCCCCTGGCGCGCCAGTTCTACACTTTTGATCTGATGAAGGTTGCGCTCTCGCCCAGCGTCCCCGCCGACGTGAAGGTTGCGGTCGACGATGTCCTCATCTCGCGTCTCAAGACTGTTATCCTCGGCGAGCGTCTAACGCTGGCCCGCCGTGCCTCAGGCCGAGTAGCCGCCGCGCTCCTGCTGGAGGTGGAAAGCGGTGATGGCAAGATCGTGCATGCAAAGATGATCGCAGGTAAACCCAGCGCCGCCGAAACCGTGGCTCGCAAGACCCGGGTCATGCAGACGGCGCTCGAAAACCCACGCCTCACCGAAGCCCTCGTGATCAAATCTGTCCTCGGTTCCGCCGCCAGCGCGGCCCTGGTGCACGCAGTGGCGCGGCACGCGAAGTGGTCCCGCCGCAGAGAAATCCGCGCCGCCCTGCTGCGGACCGCTCATCTCTCGCTGGCCCGCGCCCTGGAGTTCAGTCGCGAAATCCCCACCCCGGTGCTGCAAGAAGTACTCGCC